>CAYPUV010000006.1:0-38729 GCA_964413895.1 uncultured Anaerolineaceae bacterium | reverse complement strand
CCTTTATTCCTGCTAACGTGCAGGCGTGCCCCCTACCTTAGTAGTTACAAATAACAAAAGAATTCTCAAAAATTTAGTTCAGCTGGGTACTTCTTCTTCGACAGAGGGGGTTGAAGTAGCAACATAGGGTAGAAAAAACAATGGAGCACTATCGACGACTCTTCTGCCCGTTTTTTTTGTTCCCTGTTACACTGGTGGCCTATTCAGCACCCATCGCGCACCCACGCGTTGATGAAAGGAGGTTTGAGAAAGGAGGCGATGCCCTAGAACAACCATCAAGACCACACTTCAACGTTTTAAACAATCTTTAATTGTACCAAAATGGGAGAATGAGAAATGAAAAAAGTATTTAGCCTTACCTTTATTGTTGTTCTGTTGCTGCTGATTGTGCCGGCAACAGCGCTAGCACAAGGTCCAGAATGCCAGGACGTGGCCACCATCCAAAAAGATGACTGGCTGAGTAAACTGGCAGACAAATACTTTGGCGACATTTTTGCGTGGCCCGCCATTATGGCAATTCACAATCAAGCCGCCCAAGCCAACCCGGATAAGTTCCCCAACAAAATTATGAACGCTGACGTAATTGAAGTGGGCTGGAGCGTTTGTATCCCCACCACGGAAGAAGCCAACGCATTCCTGGCAACCTACGACCCCAGTAAACCGGAAATGCTGTACGCATCAGGTGCGTCGGGACAGTTGGTCGTCGGTAGTTGGTGGACAGCCGGTGGCGAAGCCGAAGGATTGGCAGGGATGTTTGACATCTACAAAAAGTTGTATCCCGGCGTGGAAATTGTGAACGCCACCGTCGCGGGCGGTGCAGGCACTAACTTCAAAGCCGTGCTGGCCACTCGCCTCATCGGCGGCGATCCCCCAGACACCTTCCAACTGCACGCCGGTTTGGAAGTTGTCTCGTACAGCCCGGACCAATACCTGCAACCCCTGGATGATATTTACGCTTCAGAAGGGTTAAACGATATATTCCCGCCCGACCTGCTTGCACTGCTAAAATATAAAGACCATTTCTGGGGTGTCCCGGCCAATATTCACCGCTCGAATGTGCTGTGGTACAACAAATCGGTCTTTGCCGCCAATGGTTTAACGCCGCCGACCAACTACGATGAATTCAAAACAGTCGCCGACAAATTGCAAGCTGCCGGTATTCAGCCGTTTGTCATCGGCACCAAAGGCGGTTGGGAAGCCGGACATGTATTTGAAAGCGTGTTGTTAGCTGAACTCGGTCCCGAGGGCTACAAAGGACTGTGGAGCGGCGACACAAGCTGGATGGACCCCAAAGTTACCCAGGCATTAGAAACCTTCAAAATGATGATGGGCTATGCCAACCCCGACCACCCGGCAATGACCTGGGATGGTGCCGGTGAATATCTTGTCAATGGCAAGGGCGGGATGATGATTATGGGTGACTGGACTGACGGGTGGTTTACCTCCAAAGAGTTCGCCGATTATGGGTGGGCACCGTCTCCCGGGACACAAGGAACGTTCATCGCGCTGTCTGACAGTTTTGCCCTACCAAAAGATGCGCCGGACAAAGACAACGCCATCAACTGGCTAAAAGTCGTCGGGTCAAAAGAAGGGCAAGAAGCCTTCAACCCGAAAAAGGGTTCCATCTGCGCCCGCACCGACTGCGACCCCAGCCTGTTCAACGAATATCTCCAGTCAGCGATGGTTGACTGGAGTCAGGACAACATCGTACCGAGTGTGGTTCACGGTGCAGCCGCTGTAGAAAGCTGGGCGAATGACTACAAAGACGCTATCACCTTGTTTGTGACATCCGGTGATGTGGCTGGTACGCAAGCCCAATTGCAACAAGCCTGTGTAGATGCTGGCGCTTGCCAATAATTTTGTATTGAACACCAGAGGCAGCTGAAACAGACGCCTCGCCAGCAAAAACGGTCAGCCACCTACCCATCCATTTTGTGGGGATGGCTGACCGTTTACCAATACGGAGGTATTTATGCGACGTATGTCGTGGGAACGTGTAACTGCCATTCTGCTCATTTCTCCTTCGATTTTGGCAATTGCCATCTTTGTGTATGGTTTCATCGCCTTCACCGGATTCGCATCGCTCACAAAATGGGACAGCCTACTTCCTGATTTTACGTTGATCGGGTTCAGTAACTATCAAAAGCTGTTCGCCAACCAACGTTTTCAGATTGACCTGCGCAACACCGTCGCGTTTACCATTTTATTTATTATAGCGTGTTTGGTGGTAGGATTTTTCCTGGCTTTTCTGCTCGACCAGCGTATCCGTGGCGAAGGGTTTTTCCGCAGTATTTACCTGTTCCCGATGGCAGTTTCATTCATCGTGACCGGCGTTGTGTGGCGCTGGCTGCTCAACCCCGGTAGTAACGAATTGGGGGCAACGGGCATCAACCTACTGTTTGACAAAATGGGGTTGGGTTTTTTGAAATGGGGATGGTTCACCGACCCCGTTGTGTGGCACATCCCACCGGATTCCGCGGTGGGACATGCACTGTCGGCGATTGGGTCGAGCGGATTGGCATCAACAAAGGTTGGTGTTTCGGCCGGTGTTGTTTCGTTGGTGCTGGCAGCCACATGGCAAATGTCGGGCTACACTATGGCAATGTATCTGGCGGGTTTACGCAGTATCCCAGAAGAACTCCGCGAAGCCGCACGGGTGGATGGCGCATCGGAATGGCAAATCTTGCGCCAAATCATCATCCCCCTGTTGCGCCCGGCTACCTTGAGTGTGGTCATCATTTTGGGGCACATCTCGCTCAAAATTTATGACTTGGTTGTTTCTATGACCGGTCCCGGCATCGGTTTTTCTACTGACATGCCCGCTTATTATATGTGGGATACCACCTTCCGAAGCAGTCACTTCGCTCGCGGCTCTGCCATTGCCATAATATTGTTGATCATGGTAGCCGTACTGATCATCCCCTATTTAATATGGACAACCAGAACGGAGGCAGAATTATGAGCGGCAAAGTCAGTGGTGCAACCTATGTTCCGCGCTGGCAACGCGTGTTATTGTATCTCATCTTAATTGTCTTCGCCCTATTTTACCTGATGCCGATATACTTATTGCTCATTACAAGTTTAAAAAGCTTCGCTCAGGTCAGTTTGGCCTCTATGTGGAGTTTACCAACCAGCTTCAGCCTCGACAGTTTTCATGATGCATGGTTTGGCGTAGGCGGCACACGCGGGCTGGGTGTAAATTTTATGAACAGCGTGTATCTGGTCGTCCCCGCTACCATTATTTCAGCAACGCTAGGCTCAATTAACGGCTATGTGTTGACAAAATGGAAATTCAAAGGGTCAGACACGCTTTTCCCACTGTTGCTATTTGGTATGTTCATTCCATACCAAAGCATTCTCATTCCACTGGTGCAGGTACTCAGTAAAATCCCATGGTTTGGTGGACATTTGTACGGCTCCATTGCCGGGCTAATTTTCGTCCACGTGGTCTACGGCATTCCAATTACCACATTAATTTTCCGAAATTATTATGCTGCCATTCCCAACGAACTGGTCGAAGCCGCGCGAATCGACGGCGCGAATATTTTCGGCGTATACCGCAATATTTTATTCCCGCTTTCGCTGCCCGGCTTTGTAGTAGTGATGATCTGGCAGTTCACATCAGTGTGGAATGACTTTCTTTTTGCCGTCACCGTAACCAGCAGCCCCGATGTACAACCGGTGACGGTGGGATTGAACAATTTGGCCGGCAGTTATATCGTCGAATGGAACGTGCAGATGGCGGGATCGCTGATGGCAGCGCTGCCCACACTATTGGTATATATTATTTTGGGTCGATTTTTTATGCGCGGCCTGTTGGCTGGTTCGTTGAAGGGGTAATTTTCCCCGCACAGAAAAAGACTGCACACAACTTTCGGTGCAGTCTTTTTTATTTTCAACAAAAGCTGTCATGAGCCTACAGCACACCACAGCGAATAAAAATTTAGCTTTCAGCCGTCAGTAGTCGGCTATCAACAGTAAAACTGACCGCTGAAAGCTGATAACTGACAACTATTTTCCACAGAAGCTATTGTTTATGCCATACGATTGGCACTTACCACTGCATACACCCCACGTAACACCATGCCCCCAGCCAACAACAGCGCCAGCATTGCCGTTACAGTAAGCGATGTACCGGGAATTGCGCCGGTTTCCGGCAACAACGCAGCGTTTGCCACTGCTCCCACGGTAAAGCCATTCCAATAATATTGGATTGTATTGCCAGCGGCGGTAAATTGCTCGGCGCGGATGGCGTAATGTCCAGCGGTGGTATCTTTGGGAATAGTGAAGGTAGATTCAAAGGTGCCGTCTGCGTTGGGAGTGATTGTAGTGGTGGCCAGTGCGCCATCTGCGGAATCGGCCTGGGGAGCAAGCGTAATTACAATATCAAACGCCGGGTTGGCCCCTGTACCTGAAACCGTCACCACGGTTCCGGGGTCTCCCAACACCGGCGAGATGGAGATGCGCAAGTTTACCGGCGCGTCAGAGGTTCCATCACCAGCAAACACAGTCCTCCCCATCAACAACACACCTACAAGCAACATCACTGAAAATAGAACCCGTTTCATTAGCCCACCTCCCGCATCGAACACGTGACAGTTATTGTCAACTTGATTATAAAGGGGCTATTTGAATATGTCAAGTAAAATTATGGGTGATCAAAAAAAGCGCCGCGGAAATTACGCGGCGCTTGTTACTTGCTAACTTACTTCCTACTCCGTTATTCTTCTTCCTTCGTTAGAAAGGTGTTCCCCCTGGTCTTTACAACACCATGCTGAACTTTGGCGTATCCAACTAAAATGAGCATTGCGAACAATAAAACAATAAAGAAAATATCCATATTATTTCTCCCGGCATTTATGGCTGCTTCTCAAATGCCGGGAGAATTATACTCCAGTATATCACCTAACGCAACCGCAAACCTACGAAATACACACCAAAACCCTACGCTATATTGCCTATTCTTGCATATTATCGTTAAGTAACAGCCTGCAATACGACACTACTGGACGTCCGGGTAATTTGCCGGTATATTTTGGGGGCGACGTGGAATTTGCTTGTGCGGCAAAATAACGCGCACAATCGTTCCCTGACCCCGCGCAGATTGAATGGAAATATCTCCTCCAAACAGATTGGCGCGCTCTTGCAACCCCAATAAGCCGAAAGATCCTTTGCGAGCCAGATCAGTCGTGTTTTCTGGCACGTCAAACCCCACCCCATTGTCTCTCACCTCGAGCAAGGTTTGCCGGGGTAAAAATTTTATCGTTACGTAGATTGCGGTTGCACGGGCATGTTTGCGAATGTTGCTGAGTGTTTCTTGCGTAATGCGGAAGATGGCTACTTCTAAATCCTGTGGCAGACCTACTGCATCACCTTCTATGCTCAAATGGGCCGTAATGCCATCCTGCTGTTCCAGCCTACCAACCAGGTATTGCAGGGCAGGGATCAGTCCCAGGTCTTCCAGAGCCATAGGCCGTAAATCGCGGGAAAACTGACGGATACCGGCAATCGCTTCCTTCACCATTATCCGCAATTCCGTTAGTTGTTGCTGGCTTTGCTCAGTTGCTTGCTCTGGCAGCATGTCACGCACCAATTCAATGCGTTGGCCAATGGCAATGAGCGTTTGAATTGTGCCGTCGTGCAGGTCACGGGCAATGCGCTTTCGCTCTTCTTCCTGCGAGTTTGTTACGGAAGCCACATATTCTTGTAACCCGGAACGATAACTTTCCAGTTGATTAACCATATGGTTAAAAGCCACACCAAGTGTTCTAAGTTCAGAAATGCGGCTCAATTGAACCTGGATGTCATAATCGCCCGCCGCTACCTGCCGAAATTGCCTGACAAGCCGATCTAGCGGTTGGGTAATGCGGCGAGCGGCCCATAGCACAACCAGAATTAATCCCACCATCCCCAAAAACATAATAACGGCCACAAAAATAATTGGCCCGCGCAAGGGGAGCAATATTTGAGACCATGGCTGCATAATAACCAGTTCCCAGCCCGTTGCGCCCACGGGTGCGTAACCCGCAACAACGCTTCCGTTGTCCGCAGATTGCACAATAGTCACGCCCGTCGTTCTATTGGATTGCTGCATAGCGCTGACGACCGGTTGCTCGTTAAAATTGTCGTTAATTAATGTGGGGTTGGTGTGAAAGATGACCTGTCCGTTGTGGTCAAGCAGAAATACTTGTTCGTTTTCTGTTTGTTGCAACGGCCACAGGTATTGGCCAAAATGTTGTACGTCCAGATAAAATTTCCCCACCAAAACGCCGCCAAACTGGTTGTTTGCATCCATCACCGGCACGGCCACACCCACCAACTGCCGTTTGGTTCCGGGTTCTGGCAAAACGTCAAAATAAGGGGAACTATCAATAGGGGATGCGGCGAGATTTTTGAAGTAGGGGTAGCTGCTGTAATCTTGCCCCAGCAATTCAGGGCGGGACGGGTAGGTTATAACCACCCGTCCCGTGTCATCCAACAGAATAATTCCGCCACCGGTCACATAGCCAGAAAGCAAATCGTTGTACGTATCAAACACAGCCGCGCTTTGTTCAACATTCAACAAAACAATGGCGGGTTGTTTAGACAACACACGCAATACTTGAGCGTATTGCTCAAGGTCTGCGGCAAGTCGTTCTGCCGTAACGCGCGCAACAATGAGATCGCGGTCTTCAACAAGTGTTTTTGCAATGGATTGCATAGCTATTGATGTGACACCAACAGCCAAAACGAGCATCAACGTTAAGGGGAGTACCATCCACCCCACCGCCAGCGCACGCAAATCTAGCCACCATGGACGTTTTTCCGTATGTCGACCAGTCATTTAGCGAAATATTGTGTAGATTATTGGTAATCAGGTTAATTGGATTGCCAAGAGAGTGTCATTTGAATTATCGTGGGCCTACAGTAATCCACCCCTGTCGCACCGCATACATAACTGCTTCTGTGCGCGAGCTGACATTCAATTTTGAGAAGATGTTTGAGAGGTGTGCCTGCACGGTGCGGTCGCTGATATAAAGGGTGCGTCCAATTTCTTTATTGGTCAGTCCCTTCCCCACCAGCCGCAAAATGTCCATTTCGCGCTCGGTGAGATCGCCGTAATTGTGTTCAATGTTTGAAAGTACATCGGGCAGAGTTTTGCCACTGGTAAATTGAGAGACAACTTTACCCGCCACCGTGGGGGTCAATACCAGGTCGCCTTTAATCACGGTGCGAATGGCTTTCACAAGTTCATCGGCTTCAGCGGTTTTTAGCAAATAGCCATTGGCTCCGGCCTGCAACAGAGCAAATACGTACTCGTCGTCATCGTGGGCAGTGAGCACCAGCACTGCCATATCGGGATGCGCCACTTTTACCCGGCGGGTGGCTTCGATCCCCCCCATACCGGGCATCCGTACATCCATCACCACCACATCCGGTTTAAGGTCTGTTGCCAGTTGAACAGCCTCCTGTCCGGTTGAGGCTTCACCGATGACGGTAATGTCTGGATGGCGCTCTATGAGCTGGCGTGTACCCGCGCGAACAACAACATGGTCGTCCGCCAGTAAAACCTTGATCATTCGTGACATAAGTCACTCCCTTGAAAATAGAATTGAAAGGTGGGGGGGGGGGGAGCGGGGGGTGTCCCCCCGAAGCCCCCCTGTTTTCATCACCGTGGTGTGCCGCAGGCTCATGAAAACTCCTTTTGTAACTATCAGCCCTCGCTAGCCAGCTCTCAGGTTTGCCAGAATGCTGAAAGCTGATTACTGGCTGCATCTTACTTTTTATCCCACAATCACCGTATTGAGCGGGACGACTTCCCCCACAATTTGCCCTGCCACAGCATCTGGCAGTAAGCCGGTAATGGCCACGGGGGTAATTTGGTTGTAACGGTTTTGCGTTGCAAACGCCGAAACGCGCACGTAGTTGTCGGTTAACCCGCTCCACATGGCTCCCCCTACTGCGTCTTCCCTGGTTTCCCATAAAACAGGTAACGTTTGCCCTACCAGCGACTGCCGGAAAGCCCGCTCGTGCCGGGCAGACAGCGCGTGTAGTTGCCGGCTCCGGTCATGCATCACCAGGGGGTCAATTTGATAGGGCATATTAGCAGCGACAGTGCCCTCACGGGGCGAGTAGCGGAAAATGTGCGTGCCGCTGAATGCCATCTGGTCGACAAACGTCAGCGTGTCGGCAAATTCGGCATCGGTTTCGCCGGGGAAGCCTACAATGATGTCTGTGGTCACCCCCAATCCCGGAATCGCCGCGCGCGCGGATTCAACCAGCGTGGCAAAATTAGCCTGGGTGGTTCGACGAGCCATACGGCGCAAAACGGCATCGCTGCCGCTTTGCAGCGGTAAATGCAGGTGACGGCACAAGCGAGGACTTTCCCACAGCGAGAAAAATTCTGCGTCCAAATCCCACGGCTCCAGCGATGACAACCGCAGGCGGGGGATGTCTGTTTCCCGCAAAAGGGTACGCACCAGGCGGTACAGTCCACGCCGGTTGCCCCGATCGTGTCCAAACGATCCCAGGTGTACGCCGGTGAGGACAGCTTCTTGATAGCCCGCTGCTGCAAGTTGTCGAATCTCGCTGACCACTTCGGCGATGGGACGGCTGCGCCCGGCCCCCCGCGCCACCGTTACAATGCAGAATGTGCAGCGATTGTCACAGCCGTCCTGGACCTTCACAAAGGCACGGGTGTGTTCGCCGGGGGAAGGGAGGGGGAAGGAGGCGTCGGGCGCAGGGATGGCGTCGGCGGGGCCAAGTAAGCCGGCCGCGATGGTTTTTTGCACCAGGTTGTCTTTTTCCTCATTACCCACAACTAGGTCAACCCCCAAATTTTGAATGGCCTGCGGTTCAAGCTCGGCGTAGCAACCCGTTACCACAACCGCTGCGCCGGGGTTCTCTCGCTTTAAGCGGCGAATACGCTGGCGAGAGGTGCGGGCAGCAATGTTCGTGACGGTGCAGGAATTGAAGACGCACAGATCGGCGGGTTCGCCGGGGCCAACCACCTGATGTCCGGCGATTTTAAATTGCCGGCTCAGGTGTTCTGTTTCGCTGATATTCAATCGGCAACCGATGAAGTCTAATCGGATTTTCACGTTTCTTGTTTCATACTCCTAACTTCTTACTTCCTACAAGGTATACTGACGCAAGGCATTTTTGTCAATTCCGGGCAAAGAAAAAGACCTGCCGGGGCAACCCAGCAAGTCTTTCTGTTGCGTGGTGCGCAAAATGCAAGGTTTTTACGTTTCACGCCGCACGTTGTTTGTTCGCATGGCCGGCCAAACGGCCAACCATACCGGGCATAAATTGAGCTGCGCTACAGTTTGAACATGCTCTGGAACTTCATTGCCAACCCCATATCGCCCTGCAATTTGATTTTGCCCCCCATAAAAGCGTTCATCGGATTGAGCTTGCCAGTGACCATGTCGGTGTAGTCGGTGGCGTCCATTGTTAGGGTGAGGGTGGGATTATCTACCGGCGTTTGAGTAACGTTCACTTTGCCGGCGGCGATGTTGACGACCCACGTGCCACCATTTTCGCCGGTGAGATCAATTTGCACCGTGGCATTCACACCTTCAGCACGGCTGGGGTCGAATGCGGCGGGCATTTTAGCGAACAGGTCTTGGGGTTTCATAGTTTACTCCTTGTTTCGGGTTTCGGGTTTGATGTTTCGGGTTTCGGGCTTCACATTGAAGACACACCTCATACTCGGCCCACGGAACTATTTTTAGTATAGTGAATCCCCGTTGAATGTCAATTTTTTATGACGCAATGCGTAAAATTTAGCGACGTTGAATATCCAGATCGTAAAAAAGGCTCACCTCTGAATCGTTGCGGATGCGCAGGAAATAGGTGGTGTCAGAGACAAAATAACCATCCCAGGCAAAAAGCTGAGTGTTGGTATCGGGATTGTATTCTTGCCGCGATCCCACCCCCATCGGTGTCATCAGGTTTCCATCGCCACGCAACCACAAATCAAGTTGCGGGTAGGTGTAGATTTCTAAATTGACGTAGTTTGCCACGTACCCCAGGCCGGGCGATTCTTTGAGGAGCATTGTATAATGGCGTTGTTCCGGCTCTTTACGGGCAAAATTCTGGAAGCGGAATGCCAGCCACACATCTTCGCCTGCCGTCAGTCGTCCCCGGTTCGCGCCAAGGTGCGCGGTGAGCGGATTGGCGATGTCGGTGCCGGGTGGAACGCTCTCCGGCTGAGAGAGTTTTTCCGGCATAGGAACAGACACCGGTGCAGCCGATACGGTGTTGGGCGCGTCACCCAGTTCAGTGTTGATGATGTCGCCTTGCAACAGGTAATAGTCAATCCATACATCGGAATCGTTGCGCACTTTTATGTAGTAACGATCGCCATCCACTATCATCCCGCGCCACAGTCGCTCGCCGGTGTTGGGGTCATTGTCGCGCGACACACGCTGCCCCACGCCCATATTTTTCATATCGTCCGGTGTGCCGCGCTGCCACACCTGATACTGGTCGCCGGTGAAGATTGCAAAATTTACCAGGTTGGTAATGTTGCCATTGCCAGGGGTGACGAACAGCGTGAGCGCCATTTGCTCAAAGAGTACATTGTCAAAATCATTTTTCAAAAAAGTGTACCAGTGTTCGGCGTGCGGTGCAAGACGATTAACATTGCGCGGTTGCAAAATCAGCGGGTTATTGGGATAAATGCTGTTGTCAACGGGGAGCGCCGCGACTGCCGGAGCAGGCGTGGCGGTTGGCTCTGGTTTGGGGGCAGCGACGGCTTCGGGCTGCGCGGCTGCCAGTGGCGCGGTGCCGCCGAACCACCCCATTGCAGCAGCATTTTTGAGCCACGCGGCTTCTCCTTCGGTAGACATCCCCTGCAACGCCTGTGCGGTGAGCATCCACTTGGAATCGGGCCGGGTGGGGTCGAGGTCGGCGGCGGCTTTGGTGCGCACTCGCACAGCCGTATCACCAACAGCAATTGTGCCAGAGGCGGCGGTTGGCACGGCATTTCGCTGCGGCACGGCGGTAAGGCGATAATCCAACGTTAAGTCAGAGGCGTTTTGTACGTGTACGTAATATACTTCGCCCGATTTAACCGCGCCGGCCCAGAGGCGCGCGGCAGTGTTGGGGTCATAATCGGTATCCACCAGTTGTCCGGTGCCTTCTTTCGCTCCCTGAGGCTGCCCAGACTCCAGAAACGTCTTCACCTGGTCGAAATTGTAGACATCGAATGTGACCTGCCGGGCGGTGCGGCTGTCACCCGGTTTGAAAACCAGGTTCAAAATAATGGATTGTATGGGTGCGTTTCCCAAATCATTCTGGCTGAATGAATACCAGAATGACTCTCCCGGCGCCAGCGATCCCACATTCAATCCGCTGGTGAGCAAGTGTGCCGCATAAGGGGTGGTTCCCACGCCCTGCTGCGCCGAAGCAGGGACGGCAACCAGCGTCAGCAGCGCCACCCCCAGAATGACAAAAAGTTTCGATTTCTGTTTTATGCCCATTTTCTTCCTTCTTCCGCTGTGTTTTGTATCAACAGCATTGCTGTATGAATTATAGGTGCATCAGCAATTTTCGTGCTGTATGTCCACTAAAAAAACCAGGGCGTGTTGACGTTTGGCGAAAACGCATCCTGAGTAGCCCTGAAAGGGCATATCGAAGGGGCGTTTTCCACAAAAACAGAAACGTCAACACAGCCTAAAATCTTACGCAATACTTGTAAAAAGTTTTGCATCTTTGGGTGAGGAAACCTCTTTTTCAATAGAGACAATTAGGCAACAGGGTTCACGGTGCTAGCAACGCGTTGCTTTCGTCCCAACATTCGCAAGCGACTTTAGTTTCCGCACCGTGAATCATCTCGCCGTCGTACTGGCCCAATCCGGCCTTGACCCGCCAGCCTGAAAGCACCATCGGCACGGGGCCAGCGGCGGCCATCCATTCGCCATTGTAGCGCCGGGCAAAATGCAAATGGCTGGAATCGGCCAGCCCCCCCTCACAAGAGGCAAAACCCAGTGGCGTGCCGGCCGTTACCATCTGCCCCTGTGTTAACTCATCTTTGGCAGCCAGATGCAGGTACAGCAGCACCCAGCCGGTTTGTAAATTGCCATCCGCATCCAAATCCAGGTACACTTCTCCTTTGCTGCCCAAAAAAACCTGTCCATCGGCGGCGGCGGTGATATATTTTTGAGAATAGTTGCAACTACCCAACACGTCTGGTGGGCCAAAGTCTATGGCGGCCCACGCACTTCCATCGCCGTAGGCCGCGTGAGGGCCGCCGGTAAGGTAGAATGTTTCGCCGGACTGCCAGGGCAGACGCAAAGTGGGTTGGGTGAGGGTGATGGGAACCAGTGGCTCCACCACGCGGGCAAATGGGTCGCCAAACAGCCGTTTATATGTTTGAATAAACCCGTCCGGGCCGATCTCTGTTTGCCAGGTGTCCCAATCGCTGTTGCGGGCTAAAATGGTTTGGATGCCAGCCGTTCCGGCATTCAAACCGGCGGGAATCAGTGCCCGGCTGCCGTCCCTAAAACGAACAGCAATGCTGCCGCTCCGTTTGTAGCCGTAATATCCCTGATTTACACGGGCCGCGGCCCAACTCAGCTGCAAATAGAGACGATCGCCATAGGGGTTAGCCCGCCCCAATGGATAATTGCCGGTAGGCTGGGGATGGGTGACCCATCCGCCGTAATATTCCAGCAGAGCCAGCAAAACACGTGGTCCCACGCTGTATTGTCGCGCCAGGCGGTTGATGATTTCTGCACCGTTGAGTTCTATGCCGTTCACTCGCTCTGAGTAACTTGCCAGATACCCCCCTTGCTGCTGAACAAAATCGGCTACCTTAAAATCAACGTATGCAGGGCTGTAAACTACTTCGCTATCGGGCAGCAACGGAACCGCCGGGCCAACGCGATGAAGCCGCAAGGGAACATGCAAGGTTTGTCCCACCCGAATGATGGCTGAATCTGACTCAAGACCGTTCATAGCCAACAGATCTTCCAGGGGAATATCGTAAGCGTAGCTAATACCGCCGAGCGTGCAGCCTGGCTGCACAGTGTAATATTCCACCAGCGGGTCCATTGGCGTGGGCAGAGGCAGCGGGGGGATGGAGGTAGCGGTAGGCAACGCCGGGGGGATCGGAGCAACCGCCGGTGTTGGTGCAGCATCGGCGCGCGCGCTCGTTGGTAATGGCGTAGTGGATGGCGTTGGCCGGGCCTGCACTGTCGCTGTGGCAGCGGCAACCGGCACGTAAACGGAGGGGGATTGCTGCTGGAGACAGCCGGTCATCAATGCGGTAATGGTGAGCGTAATAATGAAGAGGAAAAATCGCTTTTGCATATTTTAAAATTGTGAAGTGCAGTGTGTGGTACGTAAAATGAGTCTTGGTACACACGCCGGTGCCAAATTAATTAACCCGGCAATCTTACCTTATCCTTTTCACTCCCGCAACTTCACCGAACCAGATTACACAAAGAGGACGGATTTTTGTCATATCTGCATCATTCGTGTGCTGTTTCTCCCGGAAAGAGCGCCGGGAGCCACGCCGCTTGCACAAAAGCGCGGTAGGCGGCAGTTTCATTCAACAATGCTTGCAGCGCCGCTTGCAGATTGTCACTACTGGTCATTGGTGGCGCATTGTCGGCCCGCACCACCAGCGTTTCATCTGTATTGACAATAACGCGCAGTTTTCCGCGCGCAATGAGCCAGTCCAACCCCAGGCGAACTGTCGTTTCACGATGAACCATGGCCAAAGCAATATCAGCGATGGTGAGACGCCCACCATAGCGCTGCAAACCAAACTTTACAACGCCCATTAAATGCTGCATAAAACCGGTAAACGTGTCCAGCGCCGATGAGCGCGCCACCAGGTACACTTTTTCTGGGCGCACTGTGGTCAACACCATGCGTAGCACGTCTTGTCCCGGTGGGGCCTGCCAGATAACCAGCGTCTTTGTCTGCGCGGAGTCGGCTCCCAGGCTGGTGAGCCGTCGCACGCCAGATAACGGCTCACTGGCCCAAAACACAGCGTCCGGTTCATCCCACAAAAACTGGGGGTCGGCTTCCGCGCGCAAATCAATTATCTGGCGCTGAACGGGAACCACGGGGAGGGTTTGTGCCTGCGCATCTACCCACACCAGTTGTGCTGCATCTCCACCCCGGTAATCATCTCTATTCACAGTCAAGGCCAAATTAAACAGTCCCTGTGGAAGGGGGGAAGTGGCACTGTTCCACCAAATAACCTGCGCCGACCGGCCCGCTTTGTCCACCACGGTTACCCGACGATGCGTTCGCGCCCGGCCAAAAACGGCCTCGCCCTGCACGGTCAGGTCGTTCACTGCCAGCGTGATGGGTGGGTTTCCGGCCCCGAAAGGAGCCAGCCGTTGCAGCGTGTTTATTAAGGCAGCATCTATATCTGCAAGGGTCACCGTGGCGTCGATGGCAATGTGTTGCTTCGCTCTGGCCACACAATCTGTCAGCGCCGCCGACACCCCGCGCCGAAAGTCGTTGAGGTGGTGTTCCGGCAAGGCCAACCCGGCTGCCATCGGATGCCCGCCAAAACTGGTGAGCAAAGCGGCTTGCGACTTGATTGCCTGATGAATGTCGCACCCCGCCACACTCCGCGCCGAGCCGCGCAACAGGCCCTCACGTCCCGTCAACAAAATCACCGGGCGGTTAAATTGTTCCGCCAGACGACTACACGCAATACCGATGACGCCAGGATGCCAGTCGCCCGCCGACAGCACAATGGCGTTGTACTCTGCCAGTGCAGGCGTATCGGCGAGTTGCCCCAACGCCTGCACAACGGTGCGGTCAACCAGTAGTTTGCGGCGTTCGTTCAGCGCGTCGAGCTGGGCAGCCAGGATGCGAGCGCGCCCCCGATCGGCAGTGGTGAGCAATTCCACCCCTTGTGTTGCGTCGGCCAGACGGCCTAGCGCGTTGAGTCGCGGCCCCAGCCGGAAGCCAATGTGTTCGGCGGTGAGCCGGTCTGGCTTCAAGTTCGTCATATCCATTAGCGCCAGCAGTCCGGGGCGTTCGGTGTGGCGCAACACTTCTAATCCCCGTTGGAGCAGATAACGAGTATCGCCGGTTTGGGTGGCCACGTCTGCCACAATGCCCAACGCTACCAAATCAAGCAAAGCTTCGGTGTCGGGGGCGCGTCCCCGCGCCTGCGTTAACGCTTCGGCCAGTTTAAACGCCACGCCCACGCCGGGAAGTTCGCGCAACGGATGGTCGGCGGGGAGGCGTTTGGGGTTGATGACGGCATCGGCGGGGGGCAAGGTATCGCCCAAATCATGATGGTCGGTAATGATGATTTTGGCGCCGGCTTGATGGACGGTTTCAACGGCCTGATGCGCCATAATGCCTGTGTCGCAAGTGAGGATGAGCATGGCGCCGGCCTGCAATTCCTCTTTCAATTTTTCGGCCTGAATGCCATGTCCCTCGGTGAGCCGGTGGGGGACGTGGTAGCGCACAACAGCACCCAACTGGCGCAGGATGGACACCAGCAGCGCCGTGGACGTTTGCCCGTCCACGTCAAAATCGCCCCACACACAAATGGGGGTTTGCCGGTCGATGGCGTCACTCAGATGTGTCACCGCCGCGTTCACGTCGGGCAGGTCGGCAGGAGAGGCAGGCCGGTATTCGTTTGGATTGGTGAAAGCGCGCGCGGCAGCGACGGTGGTTAAGCCACGCTGCACAAGCAGCCGCGCCAGTAGCGGAGTCTCCGCCCATGCCAGCAGGTCAGAGGGGATTTCAATTTCGGGGGGAAAAGTCCAATTCATATCAATTAGAGATTAGAAATGAACAATCACTTTTGTTAATTGCTCATTGTCAATTGTTAACGGTATCAGTACGCAATTTCAGAAACCTGCTCCCAATCCAAATCAAGCTCATCCAACAAAAGATCCTCATCAAATTCATCCAGCGGTCCGGCCACATCGCCCCGGTCGCAAAAGGAACGGAAGGCGCAGAAACGGCAGGCGCGCCGGTCGTCAGTCAGGGGGAAGAGGTCGGCGGCGGTGATTTGGGCGATGAGGGTCCGCAGAAACGCTTCATCTTGCTCAAACTGCTGCTGATGGTAGGGGATGATTTCCGGCTCGGCGGGGGCGGCGGTGAACCAGTATTGCAGGGTGATGGCCTGGGGGGCGACAGGCTGCCCCACCAGCGACGCGCCCGCGCGCGTTAGCACAAAGGGATACACCCGGCTCTGCACCCGCGCTCGCAATCGCGGAGAGGCCGGTCGGCGCGAATTTGTCTTCCAGTCCACAATCAGTACGCGGGCGGGGTCACCGGGGAGAACCGCCAGCAGATCAAATTTGGCGGCCAGCCGCCAACCATCCACCACCGTTGCCAGCGTCACTTCGGGGTACAGCCGCACGCCGGGTTGAGACAATTCGGCGGGGCGGTGCGTCAGGTAATTGCGCCACATTGCTCCCAGTTCCGGTGAAGGGTCGTTATCGGCAAAAGCAGTCAGGTCGGCGGGAGGAATGCCGAGCGCGTGCTGCCGTGCCAGGTGGTGAAAATCGCTGCCAAGTTGCATGCGGCGCTCCGCTTCATGTACCGGCGCGGTTTCCACTGCGGGCCAGTGCAGGCGCTGGCGGTAGCGCAAATCGAAGCGGCGGGGGCAGGCAAGGTAGTTCTGTAAATTGGATTGGGTAAATTGAAAATCGGTGGGGAGCATAGGCACTCCAGATTGTTTGGGATACCTTCATTATAAAACGTGGGGCGTGAAACGAAAAATGAGACGTGTTGCGTGTTCTGCTCACCGATCACTCGGCACGTAACACACACTTGGCAATTACAGGTTGCCGACTATAATTTTGCACAATGAACCCACTATCTCTTTACCTGCACATTCCATTTTGCCGTCAGAAGTGTACCTACTGCGATTTTAACACTTATGCCGGGCTGGAAGACAGTTATTCAATTTTTACGGATGCGCTGTGCCGCGAAATCAGGCTGATGGGGGCGCACCGAAACCGTCCAGCGGTGAAAACGATTTTTATCGGTGGGGGCACGCCGACGGTACTGACGATTGCCCAACTGGGCGCTATTTTGCAGGCGTGTTTCGATGCATTTGCGGTGCAAACGGACGCCGAAATTACCAGTGAAGCCAATCCCGGCACGGTAGATGAAGCATACTTGCGCGCGCTGCTAGGGCTGGGGGTGAACCGGCTCAGCTTCGGGGCGCAAAGCTTCAATCCGGCAGTGCTGACGATGCTGGGCCGGCTGCACTCGGCGGGAGAGATTGGGGAGACAGTAACCTCGGCGCGGCGGGCGGGGGCGCAAAACCTGAACCTGGACTTGATTTACGGCCTGCCCAACCAAACGCTCAAGTTGTGGCAGGATACGTTGCAGCAGGCAATTGCCCTGGAACCCGACCATCTTTCGCTGTACAGCCTAACGCTGGAACGCGGCACGGCGCTGCGCGCGCAGGTGGTTCGGGGGGAATTGCCGCCCCCCGACGGTGATTTAGCCGCCGATATGTACGAGACGGCAGACGCGCTGCTGACAGCAGCGGGCTATCGGCAGTATGAAATTTCCAACTGGGCCAAACCGGGCTTCGCCTGTGCGCACAATTTAACCTATTGGCGCAATCAGCCTTATTTGGGAATGGGAGCGGGGGCGCACAGTTTTTCGGCGGGCAAACGATGGTGGAATGTGCGCCCTGTACCGCGCTACGTGGAAATGGTGTCGGCGGTGGGGGAAAGTCACCACGCTCACCCGGCGCAAGTGGGGTTTGAACCGATTGGTCGTCGCTTGGAGATGGGCGAAACGATGATGCTCGGTCTGCGGCTGATAGAAGAGGGGGTATCGTTGGCGAGCTTCGAAGCTCGATTCGGTGTATCGGTGGGGGAGGTTTTCGGTTCGACTGTGGAAAAATTAAAGGCGCTGGGTCTGTTGGAACAGGATGGCCAGCGCCTAAAGTTGACTCCCGCAGCGCGGTTGGTGGGGAATCAGGTTTTTGCGGAGTTTTTACCGGACGACACGTAGGGGCGGTTCGCGAACCGCCTCTACGAATTTCTAATCCCCTTCATACCGTTTCAGTACCAGCACCACGTTTTGCCCACCGAAACCGAAGGCGTTGACTAACGCGACGTTGGTCTGCTGTTGACGCGCTTTCAGGGGCACGTAATCCAGGTCACAATCGGGGTCAGGGTCGGTGAGGTTGATGGTGGGTGGGATGACCCCATCGCGGAAACCAAGCACGGCTGCCAGAGCAGAGATTGCGCCCGCCGCGCCGAGCATATGCCCTACCATCGATTTGGTCGCAGGGACGGGAATTTTGTGCGCCCGGTCGCCGAACACGGCTTTGATCACCGTTGTTTCTGCCGCATCGTTGAGGGGGGTGCTGGTGCCGTGGGCGTAAATCACGTCCACATCATCTGGCGAAAGGCCCGCACTCTCAATTGCGCCCCGCGTGGCGCGGATGGCGCCAATACCTTCTGGATGGGGAGCGGTGAAATGATAGGCGTCGCCGGTGAGCCGGCCCCCCAAAACCTCGGCGTAAATTTTTGCGCCCCGCGCTCTGGCGTGTGCCTCCGTTTCCAGCAGCAGCATCACACCCCCTTCGCCGGGGACAAACCCATCGCGCCCGGCATCGAAGGGGCGGCTGGCAGCTTCCGGGTCGTCGTTGCGGCTAGACGTGGCTTGCATCCGACCAAACGCGGCAGTAATCAGCGGCGAAATGCCCGCTTCCACACCACCCGCCAGCATCGCCTGCGCTTCGCCGCGCTGAAGCATATGATAGGCTTCGATGATGGCGTAGTTGCCACTGGCACACGCCAGCGTTGAGGTGAGGATGGGACCAGTAGCGCCAGTTTCAATTGAAACGAGACACGAGGCAGCATTTGCCATGACACTGGGAACTAGAAAAGGCCCCACGCTGCGCGGGCCTTTTTCCTTCAGTTGAAGGGTTGCGCTCTCTAGCATGCTCAGTCCGCCACCGCCGGTATTGACGGTCACACCCACCAGATGAGCATTGTCGGGGGTGATTTTAAGATTGGCGTCTGCCAGCGCCTGCTGCGATGCCGCCACCGCAAATTGAGTAGACCGCGCCAGTCGCCGCGCCGTTTTTCGGCTCATGTATTGCGTGGGATCGAAGTCTTTTACTTCGCAGGCCACCTGGGAAATATAGCCAGTGGGGTCGAAAGCGGTGATGATGCCGCCGCCAGACACTCCATTGACCATATTTTTCCAAAACGTTTCAACATCATTTCCAATAGGCGTGATTGCCCCCAATCCGGTGACAAAGACTCTGGTCATAAATTCCCCTTTCCACATTGTTTGGATTGATGTAACCACTCAAGCTGGATGCCAGCAAGATAATCAGTTCATAATGAGCCAACTCAGTTGACGCTTTATGCTTCTCATTCCCTCCCTCCTCCGATCTGTGGAGAGGGGTGCGGGTTGAGTCGTTACAGATTGACGTGATTTTAATCATTTGAATTTTGACGTCAAAAACGGTGCCAGCGGATGCAAAAAAAGCCCCCGCATGCACCGTTATTGATAACACCGCAGCAGGGATTTAGTTTTGATTGTTGGCGGAGAAATGCACCCTTTTCTATGTCTCTGTTTCTCCAGTGGCCAATTTTTCCAGCTTTTTCAGTGTCTCGCGGAAGGTCACTTTCGATAGGCCCAATTTTTCCTGTAATTTATGTTGCGGCATCCCGTCTCTAAAATCGCGGAAAGCGCACGTCCAGCGCAACGCCTCAAATGAAGCGCTGTTGGGCAGGTTGGCTTCTCGCGCCATATCGGTGAGTACGTATTCCAGATTACGTGGCGTACATTCAAAAATCCGCTCTGAAGGTTTGTAAATAGCCAGGTAGTGATCCAGGGTAACCATTAGCTCCGCAGAAACCGGCAAGCGGCGTTCCTTGTGTGCCAGCCGCAGGTCTTGATAGCGGATCAGCACGGTTGGGTGTTCTGGGTCCGAATCTTCAAAATCGGCGGGGGTCAACCGCATGCATTCTGCCTTTTTTATCCCTGTTTGCAATAATAAATTTGCCAGCAAATGCGGTCGTGGGTCTGGGCGGGGGGCATTTACGTGCATCTCTGTAACCATCAGCAAGCGATCAATTTCATCATCTTGCAAAATAGTGGGCAAAGGGGTCGTGATGCGTTGATGGATCAGCGCTGCCGCCGGGTCAAAAGGCGTGGCTCTAATTGAGGTGAGCCAACCGAAGAAGCTCTTCAACGTGGTTACGCGCCGGGCATACGATTTGGGGCTACACGGCACACCGCGCTCGTACTGCAACCAGTACAAAAAACGATTCAATTCATCTGTGCCCAGGGTGTGAATGGGTGTAGCCGGCGTAAAAAAGTTTTGCACCAGTCGCAGGTCGCCAGAAAAGGCTTTAACTGTATGAGTAGAGAAGCCGGCCTCTTCCATATGATTTTGATATGCCCTCACCGCCTGCATTAATGTAGCGTTAGGGCCAACCGTATCTTGTTTTTGAGTCAGCCTTTCAGTTTCCGGGAACATAATTGTTTGTTCAGTGGGCATGTGTACCTCCTGTGTTCGCTATCGCCTATAAGTTACGCGCAACAAGTCAATAAAAGAACGCAACTCGCAACGTTCATTTGACATAAGTATACCAGGTTTCAAGAACCTTGTCAAACTACGCGAAGATTGCATGGGTAAATGGTACTGTTACATTGAAAGGGAAAGGAGTTGCGAGGGTTCAGCGCACCCAGCCCCGCCGACGAAGGTACTGCAAGATAATCTGCTCGAAGGGGAGATCGGTGGAGATGAGGGCGTAGTGAATATTGCGTTTGCCGCAAAATTGCGCCAAATCTTGCTGCCACGCCTCAAAGTGCTGACGGTACAGTTTGCTGAGGGTAGCGTTGATGGTCACATCCTGGGTCGCATCGGTTTCCACATCACACAATTGAAAATCGCCAACGAGCGTTGGCTCAATTTCAGCGGGGGAAAGGAGATGAAGGAGGGTGATCTCGTGCCCGCGTTGGAGCAGCGCGCGCAGCCCGTCGCGGTAGGGGTCGACGGTGAGAAAATCACTGATGACAAAAAGCAAGCCGGGGCGTTTCACCTGCCGGGCATACCGGGTGAGCGCGGCAGCAAGATGCGTTTCGCCACTGGCGGGTGCATCCCCCAGAAATTCAAGCAACTGATGCACCGCCTGCCGACGGCGGTCCGGCCCCCACAATCGCAGGTCGGCGGCGGTCAGCGAGGCGGTGAAGAGCCGATCGTGGTTGGCCAGGGCAATGTACCCCAGCGACACCGCCAAGCGACGGGCATAATTCCACTTGTGGTACGCGGGGGGAGACGCTGGAAAATCCATCGAGCCGCTGGCGTCTAGCAAAATATGGACGGTCTGGTCAACCTCCTCCTCAAAAAGTTTGATGAAAGGGCGTTCCAGCCGGGCATAAATGTTCCAGTCGAGGGCGCGCAGATCGTCACCGCGCACATAATTGCGATAATCGGCGAACTCCACCGACTGTCCGCGCCGGGTGCTGCGCCGTTCACCGCGAAATTGTCCCCGGCGCACACGCCGGGCAATCAATGAGAGTTGTTCCAGCTTGCGGAGGAAGGATTCGTCAAATAGCGAGGGAGTTATCGTTGCCATTGGCACATCAAATTAATACAAATTGACGAGCGACAGTTAAAATTTTACTGAACACTGCCATAAACCATCGAACCAAATCTTGATGCCTACTTGATGCCGGTGTCCTGATTTGTATCTTCCCATTCACCAATTCGGCGTGAACATCCATGTATTTTTGAATAAATTCTTCAAAGGTGAGCTTTTCTGTAACCTGAATTGGCGTGGATTGCGTTGTGACCGATGTCATTTTTGCACCTCCGCGTCATCTATTATGAATATTATACCGCCTGCCGCAGCGATTGCAATAGCTCGGCGATGATGTCATCAGGCCGAATGCCTTCCGCTTCGCCCTCAAAATTAAGGATGAGCCGGTGGCGCATGGCGTGCGGGGCAATGGCTGTCACATCTCCAAACGAAACATTGAAACGCCCGCGCATCAGGGCCAGCACTTTTGTACCGATGATGATGGCTTGCCCGGCGCGGGGGCTGGCACCAAAACGGACGTATTGCCGCACCGCATCGGGGGCGCGGTCGTTGTCGGGGTGCGACGCCAGCACCAACGCCGAAACGGCATCCATCACCGGCGACGCCACCGGCACCTGTCGCGCCAATTGCCGCATTGCCAGCACAGTGGCCTGATCAACAACTTCTTCAGCCTGGGGGGTATCTTTGCCCGTGGTGCGGGCCAGAATTTCGCTCATTTCAGCCTGGGATGGGTAGCCCACATTCAATTTGAACAAAAATCGGTCGAGCTGGGCTTCCGGCAGCGGGTACGTGCCTTCCATTTCCAGCGGATTTTGCGTTGCCAGCACGAAAAAAGGTGCATCGAGGGCATAGGTGTGGTCAGAAACGGTGACGGTCTGTTCTTGCATTGCTTCCAGCAGGGCAGATTGAGTTTTGGGCGTGGCGCGATTAATTTCGTCTGCCAGCACCAGGTTGGCAAAAACAGGCCCTGGCTGGAATCGAAACGAGCGCCGGCCGTGCTCGTCTTCGTCCAGAATATCGGTGCCGATTATATCGGCAGGCATCAGGTCGGGGGTGAATTGCAGACGAGAAAATTCCAGGTTTAGCGCCTGCCCCAGTGTGCGCACCAGCATCGTTTTCCCCAATCCGGGCACGCCTTCCAACAGCACGTGCCCCCCACCGATGAGGGCAATCAACACATTGGTGACAATTTCATCTTGCCCCACAATGACTTTGGCAATTTCTTGCCGGATGCGGGCAACATTTTTCTTAAAAGCGTCGAGGGTGAGTTCTTCTGGCATTAGATTCCTTTCGTAATTGGTCATCATTTCGGCTCCAGCGCACCGAAATACTGGCGCACGTAGTCTTTCATGCCCAGGGGGATGTAATCACTTTCTAATGCAGTGCGGGCGCGATCGGCGTAATCACGGTACACCGCTGTGTAGGGGACGGTCGCTGCACCGGAGTCGCGGTTGGGGCTGCCAGGCACTTCGCCCACATCGATGCCACCGGCGGGGTTCTGCGGGTTGGGAACGACGAAATCACCTCCTTCGCCACCCAGGTGACGGGGGGCGTACACGCTGCTGTAATCGCCGGTGCGATTCTGGTTGGGGCCATTGGCGGTAGGAATGATGCCGTTGGTTCCCTGCGCCGAGTAGAGGCCGTCACGGCCGGCGCCGGGTTCGCCGCGCCCGCTACCACTGCCGCCGCTGTCCACTCCCTGTCCCCCCGCGCCCGCGCCATTACCATTTTGGCCCGTGCCGCCACGGTTTGCCTGCTGACCACCGTTGTTTCCACTGCCCACTTGCTGCGCCAGTGCCTGCCGCGCCTGCTGGATATTCGCCAACGCCTGCGCTGTCTGTGCCAGTGCCTGCGCCGACGCCCCTGCTTGGGCCAGTTGCTGCGCTGCCTGCTGCAATGCTTGCTGTGCCGATTGGGAATCGCCGGATTGGAGGGCCGTCGCTGCTTGCTGCAAGCTCTGTGCCAAAGCAGGGTTGCTTGCCGCAACTGATTGCGCTGCCTGTGAAAGTGCTTGTGCCACCCCGTCTGCCTGCGCTGTCTGTCCGGCATTTGCCAGTGATTGGGCCGCCCGTACCAGGGTGTCGGCGGCTTGTTGGGCGTCGCCGCTGCGCAAGGCGTCGGCGGTTTGTTGCGCCAATTGCGAATCGGTTTGCGCCAATGCATCCGCCAGTGTATTGAGCGATTCTGCCTGGGCCTGCCGCTGTTGGTCAAGCCGGGTCAGGGTTTCTTTCGCCTTTGATAACGCTGCCATTGCCTCTCCCGCCGACCGTTCGGCGCGAGCAGATTCCAGCTTTTGCAATAATTCTGCCAGCGCGCCGGTGATGGGTTCAATTTGTTCCGCCAGCACCGGGTCGGGTTCCGTCAACAGGTCGGTTTGAAGCTGTTGCAGATCGGCAATTTCAGTTTTCAATAGTTCATCAAGCTGATGACGCTGCTGCAAAATTACATCTTGGGGATTAGGCAGTATTGCCAGCGCTGCCAGCGAAATTGCCAGCGCCAGCAAAACACTGCTCACAATTGTCGTCCATCGCGGTGACGCTGCCAGCGGCAGGGCATCGCCAATGGGGGCACGACGCAGGTGGGCCAATGTGTCCGTCAATTGTGCTTGCCGTAATTGAGGAGCGGTATCCACCTGCCCCGTCAGCAGTTCCAGCGCGGTGGTGAGCCGTTCTTCCAGCCCCAGCGCGGCATCGCCGGTACGGGCCAATACTGTCAGAGATGGAGGACGCAGCCAGGCAATTAGTTGTCCCATTGCTACCAGAAACGCGGTAAAGCTCAAGCCGATGAGCAGAAGCTGCAGCTGCGGCAAGAGAGGGGTCAATCGCCCGGCGAGCAACAACAGGGTGGTGATGCCCAACCCTGCGCTAAGGGTCATCCAGCCGGCACGCAGACTCTTGCGCTGCTGCAATCGGCGTCGCAGGGGAATTATCGATTGGACAAAAACGACACTGGATATCATCTTTCAACGCTCAATTCACTCAACTGCCGAACTGCTATCTCTGTCACTTTTGCAAGCCGCGTATCATTTGTCAAAAAGAGTTGAATATATTTTCGATAGATCCATCCCACAGAAACACTCATTGCAACCGCCACATCTCACATTTTGGGCACACGTTCCACTCTGGAAATGGCCGCTCTAATAAAAATATAGCTCATCACCACTGCAAATACAACATAAATTACCCAGGGAGCAATGATGGGGATATTGACGTTAAAGAAACGTTCCACGCTAAAAATGTAGTGCCCCGTTTCTTGCAAGAATATTTCCGAAGCAACGGCCATGCTGAATGGGTTGATACTGAGAAAAAAGAGGATGATGTAGGTTAGCAATGCGGCAATGATGAAGGGTGGTGTATCAAACAAGCGATCAAAAAATGCGCCCGAAGAAAGAACGCCAATAAGCACTACAAAAAAAGGTACACCCAACAACATCGGCACAACGGCAGCGTAGTTGATCATATTGGCAATGGTTGTTGAACGGGCGAAGCTCGACACAAATATGCCCATACTACAAAATAGAAGCGCGGTGAGCAGCAGTATCAGCGTGGCAATAACAATTTCTGGGAAGGCCACACCGCCGAAAAAATAGGCCATACTTTGAAACGGCAACGTTGCCAGAATGAGCAATCCCATAAATACCAAAATGGCATTGAGTTTGCCCATAACAATAGCGCGCGGCGACAGCGCGGTGATGGTGAGCAGGTCAAACGTTTGGCGTTCCTTTTCGCTGGCGATGGCCCCGGCAGCAAAAGCCGGCCCAACCAGGCTCACAACAAACAACAATAAAAGATCGGTGCCGTAGAATACTGCCTTCCCCAACGTGGCCGAAGCTTCCAGGATTCGTTGGAAGCTACCGCTGTAATAATAGCGATTGTAGGTTTGGGTATCTTGATAAACCGCCATGTAGATTGTAAAAATCAGGCCGCCCAGCACAATCAGGTGCGCCGCCAGAATTAAAAATGCCCGTCTGCCGCGCATCCTGCTGCGCAATTCGTTGATAATCACCGGGTTATTTTTCCAGGTGGCGAACAAATTTGCCATTATGATACAATCCCTTCGGTTAGCTGCATAAACATCTCTTCCAATGTTTGACGTTCCTCTCTAAAGGCCAAAAGGGGGATGTTTGCCGCTACCAGGCGGGTAATCAGGGCGCTTACTCCCATTTTATCGCCGTCGAAGATTAGCTCCACCTCCCAATCACCGTCCGGGGTTTGATGGGAAGACAGGTCAGAGACCCCTGGCACATAAGAGAGGATAGCTTTGGCCGCATCCAGGTGGTCGCCGATGATGGTCAGGTAAATGGCCCGTTGGTGGTTCAGCTCGGCGTGCAGCGCTTGCAAATTACCGCAGGCCACCATGCGCCCCGCTTCGATAATGCCAACTTCGGTGCAGAGTTCGTCCACGTCTGCCAGAATGTGTGATGAGAAGAAGATGGTCTTTCCCATATGTTGCAATTCTTTCAGCAGCGCCCGAAACTCCACCCGCGCGCGGGGGTCAAGCCCAGAGGCAGGCTCATCCAACACCAAAATTTGGGGATCGTGAATGAGCGCCCGCGCCAACCCCAACCGCTGCTTCATTCCCCGCGAGAGGCTGTTGACAAAATCGTCCCGCCGATGGGCCAGGTCAACCAGTTCCAGCAGGTCGCCAATCAGCGGGGGCCGGTCGGCGGGGGGGATGTTGTAGCATCCGGCGAAGAAATCCAGGTACTCCCAGGTTGTCATATCATTGTACAAACCGAAGAAGTCGGGCACGTACCCCAGCATTCGCCGCACAAGTTCTTTCTCTTGCAACACATCGTGCCCGTCAATAATTACCGAACCGTCATTCGGTTGCAAAAGGGTAGTTAAAATTTTGATGGTCGTAGTCTTGCCCGCACCATTCGGCCCAATAAAACCGAAAATGGCGCCTTCTGCAATAGTGAAGGAAATACCGTCAACCGCTTTTCGCTTTTTGTATTGTTTGGTTAGATTGTCAACTGTAATCAACGCGGTCATTGACTGTTCTCCAACGGCACGCTAACAATACGCAAATAAGTTTTATTGCGTTCAACCTGGTGCCCAACCACCTCAACATCGTCATCTACCGGCAGGTTTTTCTGCCAGCCCACCAGTATGGCCGTTTCAGACGCGGTGGTGGAAGCTGGTTGCGGACCAGGTCCCCTGGTGTCAGGCCAGAAAATGCCACGCAAAATCTGGTCGTTAATTTGAGCTTGCACATCGTCAAGTTGAGCGTAATTTTCTCCCCACAACGTCGTATCGACATAAGGTTGCGTGTTCAATGGTTGCAGCGTGCCATCAAGTTGGGTGTCGCCGGGAGGAATAGTTGACAATTTGAGACCATCGTTCCCCACCAGTAACCGTGCATTTTCCAGAGGCTGGTTGCTATTATTGGTAATTGTACCAGAAATATACTTGCCGCGCTGGGTAAAGCGCACGCGCAGGGTAATGGGTTGCACAACGCTTTGACTGTGGGCCAGGGCGGTGGACATGCTTCCCACGTCAGTCCACAAATTACGCAATTCCGTTTGCGAACCGTAAAAAATAGTCGTCGGCGCAGAGGACGTTTGTTTAACGCCTTTGTAGCCCGTGCCGCTATCGGTAGGCCGAACCAGCGTACCGGGCTTGAACTTAAGGGTGTAATGGTCGCGGGCAGGAGAATAGAGGCCAACGAAGGTGTCTACGCTGGCGATGGTCTGACCACTATCTTGCCACACCACTGACAGTTGCCGCAAGATAGACTGTCCCCCCCGGCTTCTGAATCCACCAATATACCCTAAAATGGTAAACAGCAAAATCAGCGCGGGGATGGTTGCCCATGCCCATTCCCGCCGTTTGAACCGTTTTAAGACCCAATAATTAATGGGAACCAACGCCAGAAAATAAAGGCAAACAAAGGCTATAAATCCTCCCGGCGAAGGCAAACCCGCTGCACTAATATTTGCCAGGGAATCGTTGATACTGCGCGGCGCGTTATAATTGACATAAAAAGGAGGGGTGCTTTGCAGTGGTTGCAGTACCTTGCGCCAAAATGATTCGTTGCCCGCCCATCCATTCATCGGGGCCAGGCCAAAATCCAGGGCGAAATAGGTGATACTGCCCCGCCCCACTGCACGCCTCACCAAAAAGGGCTGGCCCTGCTCGTATAAATCCACCACGCCCGTGGCCGATTTCGGCACAGCGGCCACATACGGGCCTTCATCGGGCACGGGACGATTAACGTAAGCGCCCAAATCTACCAAAGCGGGAAACGTTTTGATCTCCAATGCAGCAACAGGTAGCAAGGCGGTCAATCCGGCGGTGGTTACAGCAACGTTTGGCCCGCCGCCCACCACCAATCGTCCCCCGGAAGAAACCCATTCGGCCAGCGCTTTTTGCTGGGCCACAGTTAAGCCGCTAGTATCCACATCGTTAAAAATAAGCGCGTCAAACGCAGACAGTGCAGCGGCCTGTTCCGGTAGGTCGGTGGGAGAGAGATGCGCCACAGAAAGAGGGTCGCCGAAGCCGCTGGATTTTAGGCCGGCCAGTAGATTGAGCAAGCCGGGGTCGGCTGAAATAACGCCGGTTAAAAACGAGAATTGCGGTATCACCCGCAGGGACAGGTCGTGGCGATAGAGTGTTTTTCCCCGGTCGTTCACCAATTCGATGGTGTACGTGCCCCCCTGGAAAGGGACAAAGATTGTGGCACGTTTTTGCGATTGCGATGGCAGGTTAAAGCTTTGAGCATAGGTTTCGCCGGGGTAATTGTTTTTTATGTGGATTTCGCCGGCAATGGCGGGGCCTTCATTGGCTGCCAGCACCGTCACCGGCGCCCAGGTATTTTGCTTAACATAGCCATCGAAGCCGGTTTCAACAGACAGGCGCAGTCCGGGGGATTGCGCATGGGCTGTTCCCAGCAGTAGCAGCAAGAGAAGGAAAATGAGTAGAAGAAAGATTTGTTTTTTCATAGATTCCAAAGTTGCAGGGTGGCAACATTCGCCGGAACGTTACATCTCTTCTCGATAACGCAGGCCGTAAGTTTTGCGAGCATCAATGACGGCCCGACGCAGAATCTCGTGCACATCTTTGGGGTTTTGCACGTTTTTTAGCACCATCTGGGGATTGCTGGGGTCATGGCTGGCGATGAAAATATCGCCCAGGTTCAGCGCCCGTTCCGTCATTGATTGTTTGAAGTCTACATCCTGCACCCGCACCAGTTCGATGTCCTCATAATTTTTGCCCAGCAGTCCCTCGATGATACGCACGCGCTCGTTGGTAATAACATATCGCAGCGTCAGCGAAAGGAAGGGGCGTCCCTCCCACAACACCTGTTCTTCGGCTCCCCCGCCAGTGAACTTCGCCGCCGGCGTCGCCGACGCCACGCTGTTGAGTTGATCATCCACTGCTTCCAGCGCCGCATCAACAACTATTTGCACCAGTTTATCCATGTCGCCGCGGTCAACGCCAGAAATATCAATCCCACTTTGAGCAATCGCTTGCCATACTCTCGCTGTAACAGTTGTTTGTATTTGGTTGATAGACATAAAGCTCCCCTTTCCGGTAATTTGGTGGTTCGTTTAAGTTTGTTCGCGTGTCTCAAATAATTATATCGACTAGCAGCAAATATACCAAGCTGGTGGGGGTGATTCACTTTCAGGGTGAACATTATTGCGCCGCAAAAATGGTCTTGCTCCATTGGGAAGGGGTTGGGGAAGCGGCGAAGGCGAATAGATACCGCTAATGGAAAAGTGAAGGGAAACGGGGGAAACAGCGTGCACGTCGGCGGTGCAGCGCGGGGTTAATTAATCCGTTCTTGATGGAAATCGGAGCCATCGAACGAGAGAAGCATTGGTTTTGAATCGACGATCGTTTCGATGTGGACGGGGCGAGTCCATATTTTGTGCAGGTTGCGCAAGGTATCATGAGCATAATCGCCGCGCAAGTCTACACCCTCGTGACGGTGTTTCAGGTATAGTTCGCCACGATTCTTGTAATTGCCATCTTCTACTTCGATAAAAGGTTGTCCAAAATTGGTTAGCTGAAAGAGGAGTTTTTCTTTAACCTGTTTAAACTCACGGGAAACAATTTCATAATAATGCGTATTATCGTTGTAATCAAACGAAAACAGCTTTTGTTTGGCAACAAATTCGGGGGTTAAAAATTCGTCAATAAATGTCACATCATTATAAAGACGACGCACATCAAATATTTTTTGTCTGCCCAATCCCAATTGTTGATCCCAATTTCGTTTAGCTTGAATATCATCACATTCTTCATATTCTTTGCCAAATTTTCCTTTATTCCAGCGGTCTTCAACATCACGCAAAAGTTCAAGCCCTAATTTGTAGGGGTTCAAGCGACCGGGGCTGGTGCTCACTACGCCGGCGTGGTGATCGGCAAAGCTAATCACCTCTGCATCGGTGAGTGCTTTTTGGGTCATGATGGTGCTGTGCCAATAACTGGCCCAGCCTTCATTCATAATTTTGGTCATTCCCTGGGGCGCATAATAATACGCCTCATCTCGAATAATTTCCAGGATTGTGTGCTGCCAACGCCGCAACGGGGCGTGATTTAGCAAGAATAACAAAACATCTTTTTGCGGATTTTCAGGAAAGTGGCGCACGGCTTCTTGCTTTTTCAGTTTCTCCTGGCGTTCTTTTTCCAGAATGTCTTGTGGATTGATATAGTCTCGCATGTATGGACGGTCTACTTTGAAACCGACAATTTCCGGCTCGCGGTCCTCCTCGTCTTCTTCAACTACCGGTTCTTTGGTATATGCTACCGGACGTTTGATGTAAGGAGCGTGATAATCGATGAGGTTTTCAAGGGAAAGGCAAGTGTCAATAAAATCTTCTACGGATTCATACCCGTAGCGGTCAATCAGCTTTTCAATGCGGGTGGCATGGTTTGCTATTTCATCGAGCATTTTGCGATTAGTGTGTACAAACCACATATTGTTTTTAAAGAAATCTACGTGGGCGGTTACATGCGCCATCACCATTTTCTGCGTTACCATCTCATTCCCTTCCAACAAATAGGCGTAGGAAGGGTTGGTGTTGATGACCATTTCGTAAATTACGCTGAGACCATAGGCGTACCCTTTGGAAAGCTGGTTGTATTCCATGCCAAATCGCCAGTGAGGGTAGCGCACGGGGAACCCACCCAGCGCAGCCAACTCGTACAGAGTTTTATAATCTAAAACCTCAAAAATAATGGGGAAAAAATCAAGCCCAAAGTCAATGGCGTATTGTTTAATTTGCAACCACGCTGCTTCTAATTCAGGTGTAAGTTTTGTACGGTACATAGTTTAAGTTTCGAGTTTTGAGTTCCGGGTTTTGGGCTGCACGCTTCACCCCCTACCGCCCCTTCCCTAGAAAATCTTTAATGGCATCGTAAATCTGGTCGCGATTTTCAATTTCAGAGACTACCAGATTTTCGGCCTCGCTTAAGTTTTTGCGCAGCGCGTTTGCAAAGCGGCCACTACCATAGGCGCTGCGAACCTGTCCATAGCTAAACTGATTACTCGCCGGCAACAGGCGGTTCTGCAACAGTTCAACGCATTTTTCTGTATCGCCCTGCCCCCAGTTGTCGCCATCGCTAAAGTGGAAAGGGTAGATATTCCACTCTTCCGGTGAGAATCGCTCGTCTATGATTTGCTTGCACAACTGGTAGGCACTGCTAATTTTGGTGCCGCCGCCCTCACGCAGATGGTAAAAGGTGTCCTGGTCAACCTCTTTGGCAACAACATCGTGCACAACATAGCATATTTCAATACGTTTGTACTGAGTTTGCAACCAGGTTTCAAGCCAAAATGCGGTTAAGCGTACCATTTCTTTTTGTTCAGCCCCCATTGAACCAGACACATCCATCATGTAGATGATCACAGCATTGCTCTGAGGCATTGGCACTCGTGCCCACGAGCGATACCGCATATCTTCTCTAACGGGGATAATCACGGGGTCCGTGTAATCATATTGCCCGCTGCTAATTTGGCGTTTCAGCGCTTCGCGGTAGGTGCGCTTAAAATGGCGTAGACTGTCCGGCCCCACTCGACGAATGACATTGTATTTGTTGTATCGGCTGATAATATTTTTAGTGCCTTTGGGTTGAATATTGGGTAATTCCAGTTCTTCCCCCAAAATTTCAGCCAGTTCTTCCAGCGTAATCTCTACTTCTAGAATGTGCTGGCCGGGTTGGTCGCCGGCCTGGCCCTGCCCCGATTGCGGGTCGCCGCGCCCGATGGGGTCGCCGGGATTGCCTTCACCCTGTCCAACGCCGCCCTTTTGTTTGCTGTCATAGCGAAATTGCGGAATGTCAATTTGCGGCAAAGGGATGCTGATGAGCCGTTTGCCTTTGCGGCCAATAAGTTCACCCTGCGAAATATACTTGCGCAGATTTTTTTTTATTTTTCCACGCACTATTTGGTGAAAGCGGTTGAGGTCCCGCTCAACACGTTGCATAGTACTCCTTAGCTTCAATATTGTTTATGCTGTTGCCTTTACGTCGCCGCGCGCAAAGATGCTGGCCACGTAGTTCAGCACATCGGTGGCGCTTTGCTCATTGTAGCCAAAATCTCGAATCAGCCGTGTTTTAACCACATCAATTTTTTCCTGCGTTTCTTTATCAACCACCTGGCTCACCAACGAGGTGAGTTTGATGCTATCTTTTTGGTCTTCAAACAGTTTCAGCTCCAGTGCTTTGTGCAGGCGGGCATTGGTTTTGTAATCGAAGGTTTTGCCTTCCACAGCCAGCGCGCCGATGTAGTTCATTATTTCACGGCGAAAATCATCTTTGCGGCTCTCTGGAATATCAATTTTCTTTTCAATACTCCGCATCAATCGCTCGTCCGGTTCGCCGTATTCACCAGTAAACTTGTCGCGCACTCGCTCGCCCTGAGTGTACGCTTTTATATTATCAATGTAATTGGCGCACAAACGTTTAATTGCTTCTTCATCTGCGCTAATGGCTCGCTGAACTTCGTTTTTAACAATCTCGGTGTATTCATCTTTCACAACTGAGAGCAACTCTTTGTATCGCTTGCGTTCCTCGTCGCTTCTGATCAGCGTGTGTCGTTTCAGGCCGCTTTCCAACTCGTTAAGCACCATAAAGGGATTGATGTACCCTTCTTCTTGAAAATTAACCAGCGCGTTGCTAATTTTATCCTGTACGTAACGTGGACTAATGCCTTCCATCCCTTCTTTTATTGCCGATTTACGCAGCTCTTTAACGTTATCTTCGGTGTAGCCCGGCATAGTTTTGCCATCGTACAATTTTAGTTTTTGGACTAATGTGAGATTGGCCTTTTTGGGTTCTTCCAGGCGAGTTAATACGGCCCACATCGCAGCCATTTCTAATGTGTGCGGCGCAATGTGGAACCGAACCCGGTGCGGGTTGAAATCACGGCGGTAAATGCGAACTTCGTCTTTTAGTTTTGTAATGTAGGGAATATCAATGCGGACGGTACGGTCTTTCAGTGCTTCCATGAATTCGTTGTTTTCCAGGCGACGATATTCCGGCTCGTTGGTGTGTCCAATAATGATTTCATCAATATCAGTTTGCGCAAATTTTTTGGATTTAATGCGATGTTCCTGGCTGGCACCCAGCAAATCGTACAAAAATGCTACATCCAGCTTGAGCATTTCTATAAACTCAATAATGCCCCGATTGGCAACGTTGAACTCACCGTCAAAATTGAAGGCGCGGGGATCGCTGTCGCTGCCGTAAAGCGCAATTTTGCGATAGTTGATGTCGCCGGTCAACTCAGTGGAGTCTTGATTTTTTTCATCTTTCGGTTGAAAGGTGCCAATCCCCACCCGGTCTTGTTCGTTAAAGACTAACCGGCGCACCCGGATATGTTTTATCATTTCACCCCAGTCCCCGTCATAGCGAAGCATCAAATCCCGGTAATTGTAGCGACAAAACGGACAGAGGTCTCCTTCAATTTTCACTTTGTTTTCATCCGGCAAACTTTCATTAAAGTGCACCAAAAACTGTTCTCGCATATCAAAAGGAATGAGGTGTAAGGGTTCTTCATGCATTGGACAGGGCTGCCATTCAGAATCTGGCACAGCGCCCAGGTCGTCATTTGCCGGGAGTTCGTCCATATACCAATCGAATGTGTACAGTGCGCCTTCGTCGGTGTGGCTGTAATGCTCCAACCCGCGTTTAAGCCGTCGCACGATGGTGCTTTTTGATGACCCCACCGGGCCGTGCAAGAGTAAAACGCGTCGTTCTGTGCCGTAGCCCCGTGCTGCCGCGTTGAAGAAGCTCACCAAACGCATCAATGGAATTTCAAGACCAAAAATCGCATCATCCTCATCGAAGGACTCATCGGTGAAGAATTTATAGCGGATAAGTTTCTTTTTTGCATCCATAAATTCTTCGGTACCATACGCCATAATCATGTCGTAGATTCTCTGAAATGCATTCCGCACTACTTTTGGGTTCTCGGCTACAATATCCAGGTACTCTGCAAAAGATCCCTTCCAGTTTAATGCTTGAAACATCTCCTGGTTGTAATGTTTGTCTACAAAACTAATTAGTGTATCGCCATTATTTTTTGCCATTTGTATCCTCCTGTTGCCAGAGATGTTGTCACCATCCAAACATCTACTCCTTTTGCTGAAGGAAAGGTTACACCAGCCGGACGTTGCAGGCTAACACTCTACAACGCTATTTATTCCATTAACCAGCACACAAATTTGCCACTGTAATCATAATAGTTGCCAATGATGAGAAAATCCTTAACACATCCTTTAGAACCAATCTTCAGGCGTGAAACAACTTTGTATCAATATGCAATGTGGGTGGAATTTTGGTTGGATGCGTACCGCTCGCCCGCAAAGAAACAGCGCCGGATAATCATATTGAACCTCCAATCCTCTGGGGAGAACGTTTTATGGGACACAGTTGCCAAAAAAACAAATGCATCGGCGGATTGAAGGCGTTTTGAGCAGTTTATACCCGCACAAACTGCTGCCTATAATCAATATTGTAGCAAGCTTTCGCAATTTTACAAGGAAGGAACTTTTGGAATATGTAATTTCATTAAGCTAAAATGCATTTCGGCCTGTTATGGGATATACTTATGGGCAAAGCGATTCGTCCTTTGCCACTTGCACAGGGGGAATGACAAAGCCCCAAAAGGAGCCAACTATGACATCCAACCTCGTAAAAACAATAAACGGTATTCCTGTTTCCGATGGTTTTGACTTCCCGGTAGGGAAACGGGGGGAAGACGTGTGGCACAATTACAAAGTAGACGCCACCCTCGCCGACCCCAACTATTACAAAATTTACCACGCCTGGCATACCGGCGAAGATTGGAACGGGCGCGGCGGCGGCGATACCGACCTCGGCGACCCGGTATACGCTGCAGCGAACGGACGGGTAGTAGAATCTGGCTATTACACCCCTAGTTGGGGCAATCTGATTTTGCTGGAACACGTAATGCCCAACGGGTCGCTGGTGTGGACGCAGTACGCTCATCTAGACAAAATTCTGGTCAAAAAAAAGGGACAAACGGTGCGGCGCGGGGAACGGATTGGCGCAATTGGGAAGGGGGAACGCACACCACAAAAACCACGGGGACGGTGGATCGCCCACCTGCATTTTGAGATTCGCCAGAAGTTGCTGCCCATCGACAATTGGTTGCCGCTGGTGTATTCGCGGACACAGGTGTTGGCGAACTATTACAGCCCCACCGCCTTCATCAACCAAAACCGCCCTGACCTCTTCGCCGAGCGGTACAACTTGCTCAATCGCCCACAAGTAATTGTCGATTCGCAAAAAACCAATAAATCCGCCGGGACCTTCCGCAAAGCGCGGGTAGAATACTGGTTCAGTGCACCCTACGGCTATCAGGGCACAATGCTGTGGACATACGCCGCCGCCAAAACCGAAAGCAACTGGGCAGAGTGGCGCCCCAAACTACCAACGGCGGGGATGTGGCAGGTTTGGGTGTACATTCCCACCACACACGCCACCACCACCAACGCTCGCTATCGAATTGTGTATGCCGGCGGACGCAATGAAGTGGCCATTAACCAGGATGACTATCGCAACGAGTGGGTGAAGCTGGGCACATTCCCCTTTGAGCCGGGACGCGGATACGTGCGCCTCAGCGACCTCACCGGCGAGCGCACGCGCAAGCGGATGGTTGGCTTCGATGCGGTGCGCTGGATAAAAGTGGCGGATCTCCCCCAACTGGAGTTGCCTTCAAATGTAGACATACCGCGCCACCAATTACCGGACGTGGGGATCGATCAAGAACACAACATCCCTCAAGAGCCGTATGTTTCAGCGTAGCAGTGTGGCAGGGGCACAATTATGCATTTTGGCACCTTTGTACCCTTTGCAAGCCGATGACCCGGCCATCTTGTTTGTCAAAACCAAAGCCGCAGGTAGAATTTCAGTAGAGAGACCACCAAAACTATTGAGGTGCAGTGATGAGCGATCCGCAAGATCAAGTTTTAACCTACAACTTCCAATTCACCTACCCCGGCGATGACACCGCCACAAAAACCTTCACGATCCATCTGGACGCAACCACGCTTGATGCGCTCATCCCCCCACGCTCCGAGTACCCCGCCTGGGCAGCGCTCACCGTTTCTCAATGCCCCAACTGTCCCCTTAACCCCAACCGGCACACCCACTGCCCTATCGCCATCAATTTGGTGGAATTAATCGACTTCTTCAAAAACGCCGTTTCATATCATGAAATTAATGTGCGGGTGCAAACCGCCAGTCGTACCTATCAAAAAAGTACTACCATGCAAGAAGGAATTAGCTCACTGCTGGGAATGCTCATGGTCACCAGCGGTTGCCCGGTGATGGATAAACTCCGCCCGATGCTGCGGGCACACATTCCTTTTAGCACGCCACAAGAAACCACGTACCGCTTCCTTTCAATGTACATGTTGGCGCAATACTTTCTGCACCAGCACGGCTACACCCCCGACCTGAACCTGGACGGACTGCGCACCCTGTTTCAGGATATTCAAGAGGTGAATAAGCGTTTTTGGGGGCGTTTTGCCAGAGCCAGCGTGGAAGATGCCAGCGTCAACGCCCTGGTCATTCTGGACAACCTGGCACAGTACGCTGCATTTTCCATTGACATCGGCAATTTAGAAGAAACAGAATTGCTATTTAAAGCATATTTTCCACAGGAATAGTGCGTATTGCGTGATCCGCGAGCGTTTTTTGTCAGAGCATCACGTTTCACGCATCACACCTCACGCAATATGGGTTTTTTAACTCCCGCCGCGCTGGGCTTGCTGGCGCTGGCGATTCCCATCCTCATATTTTATATGCTTCGTTTGCGCCGCCAACCGGCGCGCGTCTCAAGCCTGTTGCTGTGGCAAAAAGTGCTGCAAGATCATCAGGCAAACGCCCCCTGGCAGCGCATCAGGCGGAATTTGTTACTGCTATTGCAATTGCTCATTCTGCTGCTGGTGGTACTGGCGCTGGCTCGACCCTACCGCACCGTTGAAGCCAGGGTGCAAGGGAATGTCATCCTGCTGCTCGACGCCTCTGCCAGCATGCAAGCCACCGATGTTCCCCCCACCCGCTTCGATGCCGCCCGCGCCGAAGCCGCCCGCCTCATCCGTACCCTGCGCCCCGGCGACACCGTCAGCCTCATCGCCGTTGCCGATATGCCCCGCCCCCTCCGCAGCGGCGACGCCGTTACCAACCGCCGGGCTCTGGAAGACGCACTGATCCAAACCCAACCCACCACTGCCACCGCCAACTGGGAGACCGCTCTCGCCCTTGCCGCCGCCAGCGCCGCCTCACAGCCCAATACCACCATCGTCATCATCAGCGATGGTGCGCTCCCCGCCGATCTACCCACCCTCCCCGCGCCGGTGCGCTGGTTCTCGGTGGGCAAAAGTAGCAACAATCAGGCAATCACTGCCCTGGCAACCCGCGAAACCCGCACCGCCCCCGAACTTTTTTTGCGGGTGGAGAATTTCGCCGCCGCCCCGGTGGAGCAATTGCTGGAAATTTACACCGACGGGCAACTCTTCGATGCCCGCACACTGGCGCTCCCCGCCGCGCCCGACGGAGGCGTCACCCTCACCATCACCAACCTGCCCGCCGATGCCGCCGTCATCAGCGCCCGCCTCACCCGCCCCGACGACCTCCCGCTCGACAACACTGCCGCCATTCGCCGCGCCAGCCAAAAGGGCAATATCCTGCTGGTAGGAGACGGGAACCTCTTTCTGGAACGGGCTTTCAGTCTGCTCCCCAATGTGACCGTCTCGCAAGCCGCGCCCGACCAACTGCCCCCCGAAACACCCTTCGATTTGATGATTTTTGACCGCACCGTCCCCGATACGCTGCCGCCAAACGCCCGCAGTCTGCTTTTCATCGCCCCGCCGCAATCCACCCCCCTCTTCGATGTGCGGGGCGCGTTCACCGCCACGGGGAACATCACCTTGCCCGCCACCGACCATCCCTTGCTGGCGTTCGTCAATTTTAGCAACCTGCATGTCGCGCAGGCACAGGGGGTGCGTGCTCCCTGGGCGTCGCCGCTGGTGGTCAGCAAAGGCGGTTCGCTGCTGTTGGCGGGAGAAAAAGACAACCGCCGCGTCGCCGTCATCACCTTCGATTTGCTCAAATCAGACCTGCCCCTGCAGGTCGATTTTCCCATTCTGGTATCAAACCTGGCGCGGTGGCTGCTCAACCAACCTGCCTTCGATGATACTGCCGCGCCCCTCAACGATAATCCTCTCAACACCACCGAATCGAACATCCGCCCCAACCAAAACCAAATCCGGGGAACAGAAACAGACGGCGGGCAAACCTTGCCCGGTCGGCAAAAGCTGTGGCAACTGCTGGCAGTCGCCGCGCTCGGCGTGCTGGCATGGGAATGGTACGTTTATTGGAGGGGCAACTAACATGCTGACCTTCGGTAATCCCTGGGCACTGGTTCTTTTTGCTCTGCTGCCCCTCTTTTGGATCATCAGCCGTGGAAAATTGGTCTATTTTGCCCCCTGGCGGCGGCGCATCGCCGTTGGGTTGCGTCTGACCCTGCTGATCCTGCTGATTTTGGCGCTGGCAGATTTGCGCCTGCTCAAATCAAGCGATACGCTCAGCGTAGTTTTTCTGCTCGACCAGTCGGACAGTATGCCCCCCGCCGCCCGCGCCGCCGCGCTCGATTTTGTACGCGCCGCCGTGGCGGAAAAACCCACCGACGATACCGCCGGGGTGGTGGTTTTTGGGGCAAACGCGGTGGTAGAAG
>CAYPUV010000005.1:0-41190 GCA_964413895.1 uncultured Anaerolineaceae bacterium | reverse complement strand
TTTCAATGCTCACGCCATTTTTGGCGACGAATACATCATTGGGTTTATAGGCGGTTGCGCTCACAACATTTTCTACTGTGGGAACCAGCCCGATGACGTGCAATGGCAGGTTCAGTTGCGCCACGGTCTTCATCGCCCCGATAACGGCTGCTCCGCCGGCCATATCGCCGTGCATGCCCGGCATTGTGGTGCGTCCTTTAATGCTGTAGCCTCCGGTGTCGAAGGCGACGCCTTTGCCCACCAGGACAATCGGCCCAGTATTGCCGTTGGCGGCATGCGCCGGTTTGTGTTCCATGATGATGAATTTGGCGGGTTGTGCAGCCCCCTGTGTGACGGCCAGCAACGCGCCCATTTTTTCGGCCCGCATTTCAGCCTCGTCCATAATGCGACAGGCAAGACCTTCGGCGGCGCACATTGATTGTGCTGCCCTGGCGATGTAGGTGGGCGTGGCGATGTTGCTGGGGGTGTTGGTGAGGGTGCGGGTGAGGGATACTGCCTGGGCAATGGCGTGTCCTGCTTGGGCGGCCTCACGAATGTGCGTCACTTTGGCCGCATCAAATTCACCAGGGTAAGTGCGTCGATGTCCGGCTCAGGGTGCTCCGTCTGGCGCGGCAGCGGGGATTGGTAACGATACAGGGCGAGCAAACTCCCTTCGACCACGGCCTGGGCTGCATCGCTCACATTCAGCCTGCCGGCTCCGCCGCCGTGGATGGTTGTTGCCACGGTGGTAGCCCCCAGCTTGTGCGCGGTGAGTGTCGCCGCCGCCGAAGCTTCGCGCACCGCTTCCAAATTGACCGTGTCGGCCTTGCCCAGGCCCACCACTATCACGCGCCGGGCAGGAATGTCGCCGCGCGGGTACAGAACGGCTGTTTTGCCCAGCTTTCCCGTCAGATCGCCCCCGGTAATCAGGTCGGTAATGGCTCCGTTAAGCGCCCGATCCACTGCGCCGGTTGCACCCTTTGGTTTTGCAACGCCCTCAAACAAATTCACAATGATGGCATCAGCAGCGACGGATTGAATGCTCCCTTGCATTACGTCAACGTTCATAATTCCTGTTTCTCCTATTCTTTTGTTGTTAGCTATTAGCGGTCGGTGCTCAGTTTTCAGCGCACCATTAGCCAGGTTCCCACCAGCAACACGCCAATGCCCACAATCCGGTTGAGGTCTATGGGGTGGACGTGGGTTTCTAGCAGGCCATAATGGTCTAGCACGGCTCCCAGTATGAGCTGGGCCACCACAATGAGTGTCACGGTGGGGGCAACGCCGAGGCGGGGGATGGTGTAACTCACGGCGGTTAAAATCACCAGCCCCAACGCCCCCGCGCCCAATGCATACCAGGGGACTGTGCGCCATGCGCCTAAATTTCCCCCCCCGATGAAGATTAGTGGTACTGCAGCGAGAATCGCCCCCCCAATATGCACAATGAACACACTTTCTAATACGCCAATGCGCCCACTCATTAAGCTGGTGAGGGGGCCTTGCAACCCAACAGCTACGCCTCCCAACAGGCCTAGTATAACAAAAAAGAGTGTGGTTTGCATAAATTTCTCCTGGTGGTTGAGCAACGGCGTGGAGATGTGATTGCTCTCGCTTACAAATAGATGCTGGTTTCTTCTTTGAGTGAAACGAACGGCTGTCCCAGTGGTGATTGGGCCGCGTAAAGATCGTGGATTTCGGTGGCTTGCTCAAAACGGTCACCGGTGGTGAGGATGAAAGTGATCCGCCGCCATGTGCGACTAACGATAGGGGGAAGTTTGTGGTACAGGGGACCAAGCATTATTTTGTAATACCAATTACCAGCGCGGGGATGGTTGGCCTGGTTGGGGAAGAGGGCCTGTCGGGAAGTAAGCTCGTGGCCTTCCACGGGGGCATAATAATGAATGGCCCAGCGGTCGCTGGCGAATTTTGCGCCAAAATAAAAAGCAACCCAGTCGATGTACGGCACATCGGCGGGTGCTTTTTTTACGGGGACGCGATACCAGTGTTCAGATTGAACAATGTCCCAATCTTGCAGGTTGTTCATAATGGCCACCAGAATGCGATCTTCGGCGTACATAGGGATGCCAGACGTTATAGCAGCATATCAAAATAAGGCAACGTTAAATAGTTAATGGGCCATCTGTGGAGAAAGCGGGCTTTTTGTGTTAACCGCCAATTTGACTCATCGTTCTCAGCTCAGGGTGAATGCCTTGTTCCAATTTGTGGCCCCACGGTTTGTGGGTAACAGCCTGCTGGAAGAGCGCAACCAAATCCTGGTGTGTGCCGCCGTTACGCAAGGTGTCTCTAAAATCAATTTCTTTATCTGAAAGCAAGCACAAACGAATTTTGCCATCAGCCGTTACGCGCATTCGGTTGCAGTCGGCGCAGTAAGGGTTGCTCACCGGGCTAATGAAGCCCAGGGTACCTTTGGCGTTGGGGATGCGATAGAGACGGGCCTCACCCTCTAGTGCACCACGATTTAGGGGGGAGATGGCTCCAAATTCGGTCTCGATCAGGTTGCTGGTTTCTGGGGTGGACATATAGTTCCCCAGCGCAATGCCCGACGGAGCACCCAACGGCATCAACTCAATATAGCGTACGTGCCAGGGGTGGGTGAGGGTTAATCGAGCCAGGTCAGCCACATCTGTGTCGTTGAAGCCGCGCGTTACCACCACGTTCAGTTTAATGGGGAGCAGCCCCGCTTCTTCCGCGGCGGCAATCGCGTCCCACACTTTAGATTCTTTCGCCAACCGCATTGTTTTTACCAGTTGCGTGTGGTTAATGGCGTCCACGTGGATGTTTACGCGATTTAAGCCGGCTTGTGCCAGCGACCTGGCTAGCCTGGGCAAACGATAGCCATTAGTGGTCATCGTAATTTCTTCAATACCAGGCACACCTTTAATGCGTTCCACAATTTCCACAATGTCCCGTCGTAGCGTTGGCTCGCCGCCGGTGAGCCGCACTTTCCTGAAGCCAGTTTCAGTGGCAGCACGCACAACTAGCTCTATCTCATCGGGTTGCAGCAGTTGACCGTTGGGTACAAAACTCAACCCTTGCATTGGCATACAATACACACACCGTAAATTACAGCGGTCGGTTAAGGAAATGCGCAGGTAGTTTATTTCTCTGCCGTAGGAATCTTTCATAGATGGCCCTTTACATAAGAATTATTGTAACGGTTCAGCAGAATCAGTTGCATTCGTGCAATCTGCGTTCTATTTTTTGGTTAGCTGAATAGATACGAATTATTTTGATGAAACAACCTTCCATAGTTTGTCGCAAATGTGCCAGAGACTTGGTCAAGTTGATTATTATTTTACTGCAAGAGGGCGATATGTCCAAAACGCATAACGCCGCGTAAAAAAGAGAGATGCGGGTTAAGCAGTGGTTTCACCCTCTTGGGTGGCTGCGGGCGCGACGACATCTGTAAGCACATATTTGCATCGATCATCGTTAAAGGCAATGCAAGATACGCGCATTGGCGTAGTATTCAATACCGTAGAGATTACTTTTTTATCCAGTTGGCACACTTCTTGATGACGCTGAGCAAATTGACGGTACGGGCAATCAAAATGGTAAACAACGTATTGCCCGTTTTCTACGCGCCATTCAACAATAAACCCTTTTTCTCTCAAAAATGTAACGAGCGTGTCCAATCGCTGTTCAATGGAGTACTCATCTGTGGTGGGGGGAATTTCAGCCAGAAAGCGATCTGCAATGCCGTTGAATAGATTTGTAATAGCTTTTGGCCCCATTTGGCGCGCAATTTCTTTTACCAGCATACTGGTAAGCTGAAAATATTCTTGGGGATAGAGCTTTCTGGCCTTGTTGGTTAAACTGTACATCTGTATCGGACGTCCGGGCCGATGCTGGCGTTTGGTATGCGATACTTCAATTAAGTCATCGGCTTGCAGCACATTGAGATGATGCCGCACTGCCATTGGGGTTAGTCCAACGCGTTGGGCAAGGGTTTCCACCGAAGCTTGGCCCAGGGTGCGCAGTAAATCGATGATTCGCTGACGGGTCACTTGCATAATTAGATCACACGCTTTCGCCGGTAATTATTTGGCAGCAAGAAATGTTAACAGAAAGAAATTAGCGTGTCAAATTTTTTTTATAAAAATTGTAAAAATTCGTTCCGTCTGGGTCTCTCGGTAAAGTTGTGCCAATTGTTACAATCGAGATATACCTTTTGACAAAGGATTGCCCTAATGGTAAGATGTTTCTACCTTTTTTTGGGTCTCGGTGGTCAAAGTGTAGCGGAGACATAGATGTTGACCGCCTCTGATTTTAAAGCCTGTCTTATACACCTAATTACCAGTGAGGGTAACGTTGATATGACCACAGAATCTCCTCCGGCTCTTGAGAGCGACATTCCAATCCCTGATGAGCTAAAACAAAGTGTATTGATTACTACCCTGGACGCTGTTTACAACTGGGGTAGAATGTACTCTACCTGGCCAATGATGTTTGGCCTGGCCTGCTGCGCCATCGAAATGATTTGCGCGGCATCCGCTCGGCTTGATATTGAACGCTTTGGTTGGGGGCTAATGCGCGCCTCCCCTCGCCAGGCTGACCTGATGATTATTTCTGGAACCGTCACCAAAAAGATGGTGCCGAACATCGTTCGATTGTACAACCAAATGCCAGAGCCTAAATATGTAATGAGTATGGGCGCGTGCGCTACCGGCGGCGGCCCTTTCAAAGAAGGATACAACGTGGTTTCTGGCATTGATAAATATTTACCGGTTGATGTTTATATTCCGGGGTGTCCTCCCACACCGTATGCGTTGGTGCAGGGGATCGTGACCCTTCAAGAGAAAATGAAGCGGCAATCTATTAAAGACGTACCCTGGTATCGTGAAGACCAGCGCAGCGAAGCAATCCCCGTACCACAACTTGGCCCCGATATTTTTGACCCCCGCGACGTGCCATTGATTAAGCAAGAGTTGGAAGCACGCCGCACCGCCCAGGAAGCGGGCGAACCAGTCGAAATTGTGGAAGAGGAAGCACCCAAAAAGAAAGTTAAACGCGCAGTGAAGCCGCCCAAACTGCCCACCTGGGACACAACCCCCACCCCCGAAGCACAGGCATTGGCCGACCGCATCAACGAGGCCGTTGGCGAAGGCGTGGTTACGCCGGAAAAAGACACCCTGGTAGTTGTGCCCGAACATCTGGTGGCAGTGGCAACATACTTGCGCGATGAACCTGACCTGGATTACAGCTATCTCTCTAACGTAACCGGTGTTGATTACCTGGGGCGCACACCACGCTTTGAAGTAGTGTACCACATCTACTCTACCCGGCGTTGGGGCGGCCCGGTGGTGTTGAAAGCCCGTCCCACCGGTGACGAAAACCCCATCTTGCCGTCGCTCATTAACGTATGGAGAAGCGCCGACTTGCAAGAACGCGAAGTGTACGACCTGTACGGTATCAATTTCGAAGGCCATCCACGGCTTAAACGGATTCTACTGTGGGAAGGCTTCCGTGGCCACCCGATGCGCAAAGACTTTCAAGAGCCGTACTATGTGGAACCCGTAAAACCCTTCACCAACCGCTGGCCCGAAGGAGCACACGAGCGTGTTGAATACAAGAATCCGTACAACAAAAACGTTGTCTACCCCGATACCTTCAACCCCGATACCTGGCAATCCCCTGGTGAAAAACTGGTAGAAATTCCGCTGAAACAGGTGGAAAACATTGCCGGTATGCGTACCGACCGCATTAAAATAAATATGGGGCCACAACACCCCAGCACGCACGGCGTGTTCCGTATGGTTGCTACGCTAGAAGGGGAAAATGTTGTTGATTTAGAACCGGTGCTGGGCTACCTCCACCGCAACCACGAAAAAATTGGCGAGCGCAACGGCTGGCTGATGAATATGCCCTACACCGACCGCCTGGACTACATCACGTCGATGATAAATAACCACGGCTACGCACTGCTGGTAGAAAAAATGACCGGCACAGCGGTTCCAGAGCGCGCCGAATACATTCGCGTGATTATGTCTGAGCTAACTCGTATCGTAAGCCATATGTGGCTGGTGGGCTTTTTGCTGAACGATATGGGGGCATTTTTTACGCCCTCTCTGTACGCTATTAAGGCCCGAGAACGCATTTTAGACCTGTTTGAGGAAGCTTCCGGCTCCAGAATGATGTGCAATTATATGCGCTTTGGCGGTGTGGCTTACGATGTGAGTGAAGATTGGTTGAAGCGAGCACACTACTACGTGCACGATATGCTGCCGCGAGCGCTGGACGAGTTGGAAGAATTGCTGAGTAATAACGAAATTCTGCTTGCCCGAACCAAAGGCGTGGGGTATCTCTCACCAGAGAAGCTTGTCTCCTACGGCGTCACCGGGCCGCAGCTTCGCGCCGGCGGCGTAAATTACGACATTCGCAAGGTTGAACCGTATGGCATTTATAATCGCTTCGACTTCGACATTCCACTTTTGCACAACAGCGATGTGTACGACAGATACTTGATGAGAATCCTGGAAGCGCGCCAGAGCTTGCGAATTCTGGAACAGGCATTGGCACAGATTGAACCGGGTGAAATTATGGGCGGCAAAGGTACGTACTCAACGCGCGTCCCGGCGGGCGAAGCGTACAGCCGCGTAGAAAGCCCCAAAGGCGAATTGGGCTTTTATGCAGTGAGCAATGGCTCGGGGAACCCATGGCGGTATCGTATTCGATCCTCGTCCTTTGTCAACCTGACGTCACTGGCAGAAATGTGCCGTGGGCAAAAAGTCGCTGATGCTATCATTGTTTTGGGCGCTCACGATATTGTACTTGGGGAGGTTGACCGCTAATGTTTGGCTTAGGCGTTGCAAAAGGGTTAGGTGTTACATTAAAACACTTCGTCGCTACCTACATTGAAGACTTGAAATATTATCCCAAGCGAGCTACTCAAACGCTGGTGGATTACCGGATGGCTCCCGAAAGCAAAGGGATTTACACGGTGCAGTACCCCGAAGAAAAACCGCACATCCCCGAACGCTTCCGCTTTTTACCATTTTTGGTTACCGATTACGAGGGTGACGACCCCGCAAAACGACGCGAAGAAAGCCGCTGTACCAGTTGCGGCATCTGTGCAAAAGTGTGTCCACCGCAATGCATTTGGATTGTGCGCGCTAAAGGTGAAAATGGTAAACCGGTATCTAAATCAGATGAATTTTACATTGATACCGACGTGTGTATGAATTGTGGCTACTGCGCTGAATTCTGTCCCTTTGATTCCATCATTATGGACCACAATTACGCATTGGCCGATTACGAGCGAGACGTGAGCCATATTTACGATATGGATCGCTTGCTAAAATCGGCGAGCTACTATCAAGAAATTCGGCCCACCCAATACACTGAAAAAGCAGAGCAGCGTCGGCGGGAAGCAGAAGAAAAGAAGCGCAAAGCCGAAGAAAAGGCCAAACGATTGGCGGCCAAAAAAGCTGCCGCTGCTGCCACAAAAACGCCTCCTAAAGAATAGCGTGTTGGGTTCGTAGCCAACTAAATAAAGTTAAAGCCTGTCCGCAAAATTTACCCTGGTAAAAAATAATCCACTGTAGGGTTGTCGTTTGGTCAAGGCGATTTTGCGGACAAATTTTGTAACTATACAGGTTGTCATTGCGAGGCGCGTTTTTTGCGCCACAGAAATCTCCGGTTTATGAGGATGGAGATTGCTTCGCTACGCTCGCATTGACACATCAATTATAATTGGGATTATGCCCAACGACACGAATACCCCCCCAAAAACAACCTCCTACAATGACATCGATCTGAACCGATGGCGCGACTATGACGACATCTTGACCGACTCCCTTTGGCTATTCCCCAGTCGCGCCAAAGAGGGAGGGCATCAGCTTGATTATCACGGTAATTTCATCCCGCAAATTGCCACCCAATTGTTTACCCGCTACACCCGTCAGAACGAAATCATATTAGATATGTTCCTGGGGTCGGGCACATCGGCGCTGGAAGCAATGAACCTGGGGCGCCGCTGTGTTGGCGTGGAACTGAAGCCTGACCTGATAGACTACGTGCGCCAAAAAATCTCGCCCAAGGCCAATTGGGAGCAGCAGGTACAACTTATTCAGGGTAACAGCGCCGACTCTGAGATGTCGGCGCGAATTCGCCCGGCATTACAATTGCTGGGTAGCAAGTACGCTCACTTTTTGATGCTCCATCCTCCCTATGCAGATATTATTAAATTCTCCAACTTGCCCGCCGACCTTTCTAATGCGGCTTCACTGGACGCATTCTTAAATGCGTTTGAAGCAGTTGCCAGAAACGGCTATGAGTTGTTGGCTCCGGGACGTTTTGCCGGATTAGTTATTGGCGACAAGTATGATCACGGCGAATTACTTCCGCTGGGATTCTTGTGTATGGAGCGTATGAATCGCGTTGGATTTAAAACAAAGGCCATCATTGTAAAAGATATTCAGGGGAATGAAAAAGGGAAAGGACGTACCGCCAATTTGTGGCGGTATCGAGCGTTGGCAGGGGGGTATTACATTTTCAAACACGAATACGTCATTGTTATGTTCAAACCTCGTGGCAGAGGCGCCCAGAGATGATGCTGTGCACAGCGGATCTGTGTTTTCATTAACAAATTTACCTGGTTTTGATGTGTTTTTTATGCTGATTTAATCTCCTGTTTTTACCGTTAGCGTGACAGTTGTAACGGCCCGTTACTTTTTTGAAATTGACCGTAGAAATTGGACAAATATCCTGTATTCGTGTATCATCGCCCCCGGTGTGACCGCACACATTATTACAACTTAACCCACAATATTGGGTTAACAATACACATTCCCCATTGGCTAAGAAGAATTGAACATTGGGAAAAAACTTTCGTCATTTTGCAATAGGATACAGTTTAACCATAAAGTTTGGGGTCATGATGGCCTGTCCTATTTTTACAGCGTTAGCCGCCGGAATTGCTGTTGATAAAAGGTTTGGCACAACGCCCTGGGCAATATTCATTTTTACAATTATTGGTATGGTATTTTCTGCTTATGCAGTGTACCGTGTTATAACTCGCACTCAAAACTCAAACCACCGCAAAGAGGAGTAGTAAGTATGAAAGGTAAAACCCTCTACTATATTGTAGGTGCCATAGTGTTGCTGGTTCTTGGCATGATGTTTTTGCGATTTGAGTTGCCAGATATTTCTGTGAGAGCAGAGCCTTTGCCCCATCTGTCTCTTGGCTCAATGCCCATCACCAACTCATTGCTGACATCGTGGATTGTTACAATTATTTTGATTTTGGTGGCCTATTTTGGTACACGCAATATGCAGCTGGTGCCCTCTGGACTGCAAAACGTTCTGGAGGCGACGGTAGAGGTTCTGTACAACATTACCGAAAGTGTCTCTGGCCCCAAATGGGTGGCTAAATTTTACATTATCCCCACCACAATTTTCCTTTACGTGTTGGCATCGAACTGGTTTGGGTTGTTGCCAGGATTGGCCGGATTTGGATTTTGCGAGCAACCTCTCCATGCCGAGAGCGCCGCTGCCGTCGCCAACCTGTCAATTATTGGCTGCCAGGAGGGTGAAATTATTGTGCCACTCTTCCGTTCCCCCAGTGCTGACCTGAACAATACATTGATGTTGGCTCTCTTTACCCAGGTGGCGGCACAGGTGTTTGGGTTTATGGCGCTTGGATTTGGTGGATATTTGGGAAAGTTCTTTGTCTTCAATGGCGTTATTGATGCATTTAAACCAGACGCTGACGGCAATAAACAAAACTTCAAAGCGATACTAGGACAATTAGCTTTCGGCTTTATTGAAATGGCCGTAGGATTGCTAGAACTCTTAAGCGAATTTGTTAAGATCATCGCTTATACCTTCCGACTTTTCGGCAACATCTTTGCCGGGGAAGTTATGTTGATTGTACTGAGTTTCCTCATTCCCGTATTGCTCGCCCTGCCATCATTTGGGCTGGAAGTATTTGTGGGATTGGTACAGGCATTTGTTTTCTTTATCCTCTCGGTAGCATTCTATACTCTGGCTGTGACGCCGCACGCTCACGAGGAGGAAGCGCACTAAATTGCGCAACAGGTTGTTAATCAACAAGTGAATCTTAAAAAACGCAGAAAAATTATCTATTCCTTGCAAAACTTAATTTATAGGAGGTTAAGTTCAAAATGGATGTGGAAGCAGTAAAACTTTTGGCCGCTGCACTGGCGGTGGGATTAGGAGCAATTGGCCCAGGCATTGGTATTGGCATCGTGGCGAGTGGTGCATTGCAGTCAATTGCTCGCAACCCGGATGTTAGCGGGCAGATTACCGCCAATATGTTTGTGGGAATCGCCTTTTCTGAAGCGCTGGCCATTTTCGGGCTGGTTGTTGGGTTGATCCTCCTGTTTGTGATTTAAGTATTTTACAATTTACACTACTTTCTGAAAGGAGGATCAAGCTTTGGCCGCACTTGGATTTGATATAAGGCTCATTCTGGCCTACCTCATTAATTTTGTGATTTTGCTCTTTGCGCTGCGTGCTTTTGCCTACAAACCTATTATGGGAATGCTTGAGAAACGCAAGGCAGAAATAGCAGATGGCCTTTCGGCTGCAGAAAAAGTAAGAACCGAGGCCGAACGTGAGCGGGCTAAATTCCAGGAGGAGCTGGAAAAAGCGCGTCGAGCGTCTCAGGAAGAAGCTTCAAAAATCGCTCAAGCCACTGCAGAGATGCGCGAGCAAATTTTGGCGGAAGCGCGGAAGGAAGCGGAAGAAATTAAAGCCAAAGCACGCGCTGAAATTGAAGCCGAACGACAGGCTGTGCAAGCCGAGCTGCGCCGTCAATTGGCCACACTTACCGTTGATTTAACGCGCAAAGTCGTGGGTAAAGGCATCAATGAGCAAATGCAGCACGAACTTATTGGCAACTTCCTGGCAGAGATGGGAGAGTAGCTGTGAGCCACGGAAACGCATCGCTTGCCCTGGGGTACGCCCAGGCTATTTATGAGCTGGCCCTGGAAGCCTGGCAAAAGAGATTAACTGTTGTCCGAGACAATCTTGCTGCAAACCCCTCGCTGGGGCCTACATTGGATGACAAGAACATACCATTTGAAACACGCCGCCAACAACTAGACGACGTTCTGCCTGCAGATATTTCCGCTCAAGAACGTAACTTCTTCTACACGTTGCTGAAAGAAGGCAACCTGCACCTGCTAGAAGATGTTAGCAATCATCTAATGATGTTGGTTGCACGGGGAGCTAATATCCAAGAAGCAGTTGTTACCACTGCCGTTTCGCTAGACGATGCTGAAAAAGAGCAGTTCCGGCTAAAATTAACGGCAAAATACGGCGACAACCTGCAGCTCCGTTTTAAAGTAGATCCCAAAATTGTGGGTGGCGTTGTTGTTCAAGTAGGTGACAAAATCTTAGATGGCAGTGTTTCTGCCAAATTAAACGCAGCTCAGAATATTTTAAAGACAGTATTGTAGCGAAAGCACACGCCATTGCTGCACGCCTATTGTATGCGCGCCTGTAGCTGGCGAGGTGGACGTGTGGCGATCCCCCGTCCACTTTGGAGGCGAATATGGTATTTAATTTAAATGAAATTACTGCCGCACTAAAACAGCAAATTGAATCATTCGAAGCACCCGTTGAAACCCTGGAAACCGGGCGCATTATTGAAGTGGGCGACGGTATCGCTCGTATTTCTGGCTTGAATGATGTGATGATGAGCGAATTGCTTGAATTTCCCGGTGGTGTTTTGGGCATGGCTCTGAACCTTGAACCGGATCAGGTCGGCGCTGTGATTATGGGTGAATACGCCCATATCGAAGAAGGCAATCTGGTTAAAGGCACCGGTCGCATCGCATCGGTGCCGGTGGGCGAAGAAATGCTGGGGCGCGTTGTTGACGCTATGGGCGTTCCGGTTGATGGTAAAGGTGCCGTTAAAACCGAAACCTATTACCCCCTGGAAAAAATTGCCCCTGGCGTCATTGAACGTGATAACGTGGACACGCCGGTTCAAACCGGTATCATCAGCATCGACTCAATGATACCCATTGGGCGAGGGCAACGCGAGCTAATTATTGGCGACCGCCAGACCGGAAAAACTGCACTGGCCATTGACACCATCATCAACCAAAAAGGCAAAGACCTGTATTGTATTTATGTAGCCATTGGCCAAAAACGCTCCAGCGTAGCCCAGGTGGTGGCCACCCTAGAAAAGTTTGGGGCGATGGAATATACTGTTGTTGTTGCTGCTACAGCTTCTGAGCCGGCTGCATTGCAATACGTTGCTCCCTACGCCGGATGCGCCATTGGCGAATACTTTATGGCCCAAGGGAAGGATGCCCTGGTAGTATACGACGACCTTAGCAAGCACGCCTGGGCATATCGCCAAATCTCATTGCTGCTTCGTCGTCCCCCCGGACGCGAAGCATACCCCGGCGACCTCTTCTACCTGCACTCTCGGTTGCTAGAGCGCGCCGCTCGCCTGTCTGAGAAAAACGGCGGCGGGTCATTAACGGCTTTGCCCGTTATCGAAACGCTTGCCGGCGATGTGAGCGCATACGTCCCTACCAATGTCATCTCCATTACAGACGGCCAGATTTATCTTGAAAGCGATTTATTCTTCTCCGGTCAGCGACCGGCTGTAAACGCGGGGTTGTCTGTGTCTCGCGTGGGTGGCGACGCACAAACCAAAATTATGAAGAAAATTGCCGGGCGATTACGCCTGGAACTGGCGTCTTACAGAGAACTGGCTGCGTTTGCCCTCTTCTCTTCTGACCTTGACCCGGCTACCAAACGACAGTTGGAACGCGGTCAGCGGCTCATGGAACTTCTCAAACAGCCGCAGTATTCGCCCATTACCCTGCACGACCAGGTGGTAAGTATTTTTGCCGTAACCAATGGCTATGCTGATCAGGTTCCCGTCAACCAAATCACAACTTACCTTGAACAACTCAGGGAGCATATTAACCGCAACCACCCCGACCTGGTACAGTCGATTAATACCGAAAAAGCCCTCACGCCGGAAATCGAGGCGGCAATGAAAGGGGCCATTACCGGTTTTAACGGGTCGGCCGGCGCCAACTTTATTCAGGAAAACCAGTAAATTTCTGGAATGAGGTAATCGGTGGCTTCATTACGAGACATCAAACGTAGAATCAGTGGCGTAAAAAATATCTCACAGGTAACGCGGGCTATGCAAATGATTGCGGCCGCAAAAATGCGGCGTGCGCAAGAGCAAGTGCATGCCAGCCGCGCCTATGCCGGAAAAGCATGGGACGTATTAGTGCATTTATCGCAGCAACCGGGGGCCAAAGAGCAACTTCACCCGCTCCTTACCAAACGCCCGGTGCACAAGGCCTGTATTATTTTAATCACCTCAGATCGGGGATTGGCAGGCGGCTACAACGCGAACATTATCCGCGCTACCACTCATTTTATCAAACAATATGAGAAACCCATATCATTAATTACTGTGGGACGCAAAGGGCGCTCATCATTTGCCAGAACCAACATCCCCATTATTGCCGAATTTTCTAACTTGCCCGACCGTCCATCTGTGATTGATATTTTGCCGATTGCACAGATTGCAATTGACGACTTTTTGCGGAACGACTTTGACGAAGTTTTTCTGGCCTATACAGATTTTGTGAATACCATTCTGCAGAAACCGGTGGTGAAACGCTTGTTACCCCTGCTTCCAGAACAGATGGCAGAACAGGCAGTTGCCGAACATATTGCCAAACCCTCAAGGCCGTTGAGCCAAACCTATATTTACGAACCAGGCCCCCTGGAACTACTGGATACCATTTTGCCCCGCTTCACCGAACTACAAATTTATCAGGCAGTACTGGAAGCACTGGCCAGCGAGCATTCTGCTCGGATGGTAGCCATGCGAAACGCCACCGACAACGCCAACGAATTGGTGGCTAACTTGACCCTAACTTATAATCGCGCTCGCCAGGAAGCCATTACCAAGGAAATGTTAGATATTGTTGGCGGCGTAGAAGCATTGAAATAGTACAGTGGGAAGTTGCAAATAGCAGGCCAATGCGTTGGCTTGCCTTCAACTTCCAACTCAGGAGGTAAAGAATGGCTAAAACATCAGTTGGCCGGATTGTCCGCATTGCCGGTCCCGTAGTTGACGTAGAATTTCCGGCTGAAAAGCTGCCAGAGATTTATTACGCGCTTGAAATTGACCAGGGCGAAGATAAGCTGCCGCTGGTTTTGGAAGTCCAACAGCATCTGGGTGATAACGTGGTGAGAACGGTAGCCATGGATTCCACAGATGGCCTGCGCCGGGGTGTAGAAGTTGTGAACACCGGCGCGCCGATCTCCGTTCCCGTTGGCGAAGCTTCATTAGGACGTGTTTTTAACGTGTTGGGCCGCCCAGTTGACGGTGCTGGTCCGGTTGATGCAACCTTACATTACCCCATCCATCGCCCTGCCCCATCTTTTGAAGACCAGGTTACCGAAGCCGAAATCTTTGAAACCGGTATCAAAGTGATTGACCTGATTGCTCCCTTCACCAAAGGCGGCAAAACCGGCATTTTCGGCGGCGCGGGTGTGGGCAAAACCGTGATTATTATGGAACTCATCCGCTCCATCGCCGCAGAACACGGCGGCTATTCCGTGTTCGCCGGGGTGGGGGAACGCACCCGCGAAGGAACGCAACTGCGGCGCGAAATGCTTGAAAGCGGCGTGATGGACAAAACGATTATGGTTTTCGGCCAGATGAACGAGCCGCCTGGCGTGCGCTTGCGTGTGGGCCTGAGCGGACTAACAATGGCCGAATATTTCCGCGACGAAGGCCGGGACGTGCTGCTTTTCATCGACAACATCTTCCGATTTGTGATGAGCGGTTCAGAAGTGTCGGCGCTGCTGGGGCGCATGCCCAGCGCCGTGGGCTACCAACCGTCGTTGGGCACAGAAATGGGTGAGCTACAAGAGCGGATCACCTCAACCAAGCGTGGCTCCATCACCTCAATGCAAGCGGTTTACGTCCCCGCTGACGACTACACTGACCCCGCGCCGGTAACAACATTCGCTCACCTTGATGCAACCATCTCCCTGGAACGCTCCATTGCCGAGCAGGGTATTTACCCCGCCGTCGATCCACTGGCCTCCACCAGCCGTATTTTAGACCCCCAAATTGTGGGCGAAGAACATTACCAGGTGGCGCGCCAGTCGCAGAGTATATTGCAGCGGTACCGCAATTTGCAAGATATTATTGCCATTCTGGGTATTGACGAGCTGTCTGAAGACGATAAACTCATTGTCTCTCGTGCACGAAAAATTCAGCGCTTCTTCTCGCAACCCTTCTTTGTGGCAGAAACCTTCACCACTATTCCGGGCAGATATGTGCCGCTAAAAGACACCGTGCGGGGCTTCAAAATGATTCTCGATGGAGAATTGGATGACGTACCGGAACAAGCCTTTATGATGTGTGGGTCCATTGAAGATGTTCTGGAAAACGTCAAGAATATGTAAAGCGAGTGAGGGAGATTTGCAGTGCCCATTAAACTAGAGATAGTAACAGTAGAGCGTTTGCTGTACAGCGACGATGTCGATATGGTGATTGCTCCGGGCAGCGAAGGCGTGCTGGGCATCTTGCCAAATCACGCACCCCTGTTAACTGCGCTAAACTATGGCGAGTTAATTGTGCGCAAACAAGGTGAAGAAGACCAATCATTTGCCATTGGCGGTGGCTTTATGGAAGTTCAACCAGACAAAGTGACCGTATTGGCCGACGTGGCAGAACACGCTGATGAAATTAATATTGAGCGAGCACAGAAAGCGAGAGAACGAGCACAAGGCTTAATTGAAGCCGGCAATCTTTCGCTGGACGACTTGGTGAAGGCAGAAGCAGCCATTCGTCGCGCAATGGTGCGATTGAAAGTTGCACAGAAACAAAATCGCCGACGCACGTCACTTCCTCAAGAGTAATTTGCGCTAAATCCAAAACATATATTAAATATAGGGGTTAGAAGGCAAACACTTCTAGCCCCTATTTTCTGCTATCGCTTAAAAATACGCACAAAACAAACCGTTGGAGTAATAATGTTTGAAAAGCAAATAGGTATTGACCTGGGTACTGTAAATATCCTTGTGTACGTAAAAGGACAGGGAATTGTCATTCGTGAGCCGTCGATGGTTGCCATCTCAGTCAAAGACAACAAAATTGTGGCCGTGGGCAAAGAGGCGCAAGTGATGTTGGGCCGCGTGCCGGACGCCATTGAAGTAGCCCGCCCCTTGCGAGAAGGCGTTATCGCGGACTACTGGGTCACAGAAGCAATGCTCCGCTTCTATGTTGAGCAGATTGTGGGACGTCTCCGGTTCTTCTCTCCTGAACTGATGGTGAGCATTCCTGTGGGTGTAACAAGCGTAGAACGACGCGCCGTTGAAGACGCGGCCAAGAAAGCTGCCGGGAAAAATGCTTTTACCATTGAAGAACCGTTGGCAGCGGCCATCGGCGCAGGAATGCCCATCGACACACCTACCGGGAATATGGTGGTTGACATTGGCGGCGGCACCAGCGAAGCAGCAGTCATTTCGATGAATGGTATTGTCACCAGCAATTCAGTGCGGGTGGGTGGCTTGCGATTGGATGAAGAGATTGCGGCGTATATCCGTCGCAAATACAACTTAATCATCGGTGAGCAAACATCTGAGCAAATTAAAATTGAGCTGGGCAGTGCCGTGCCCCTTGATGAAGAAATGACAATGGAAGTGAAAGGTCGAGACCAGATTGCTGGCTTGCCGCGCACAATTAAACTTTCAACACAAGAAGTGACAGAAGCATTGGCAGAGCCACTCTCTGTAATTGTCGGGATGGTGAAAAGCGTATTGGAAAAAACACCGCCAGAACTGGCATCTGACATTATTGACCGGGGGATGATTATCACCGGCGGCGGCGCGTTGCTCAGAAACGTTGACAGGTTATTGACCAAAGAAACGGGGGTTCCCTGCTATGTGGCGGATAACCCTCTGGCCTGTGTGGCATTGGGCGCTGGACAGGCACTGAAAATTCGAGCTGCATTGGAGCGCACCCGGTCTTATGAATAGCACCCAGGGTCTACAAGTGCCATTTCCTTTTGAGTGCGCCGACGTACAATTAAATGATTGCTAAAAAAAAGCGCCCATCTATTGTTGGATGGGCGCTTTGGTATGCACAATATTTTAGCGCTTGCAATAGTAAGTCATTTGCTGCAAGTGAGCGATGGGGTCAATATTTTGCACCTTTACCTCTGGGGGGACGGTTAACGTAATTGGTGCGTAATTCAATATGGCACGCACCCCCGCCTTGATCAGCGTATTGGTAACAGCCTGCGCCACGGCGGTAGGAACAGCCAAAATAGCAACACGCATTCCAGAAGATCGCACGACTTCTTCTAAGTTAGCGCTGTCTTGCACAACAATGTTGTTTAGTTTTTGCCCAATTTTAGAGGGATCACTATCAAAAATGGCTCGAATATGAAAGCCCTTTCTGGCGAATCCATCGTAATGTGCCAGCGCGTGACCCAGGTCTCCCACCCCCACCAGCGCCACTGACCAGACTTTGTCCAGGTTCAGAATTGCTTCCAACTGTTTGCGCAAGTAAGTGATGTGATATCCTGTTCCCTGTTTCCCAAATTCTCCAAAGTGAGACAAATCTTTGCGAATTTGCGCCGAACTAATGCCTAACCGCTTCCCCAAATCTTGAGAAGACGTCACCTGTTTCCCTTCTGCTTCCATATGGGTTAGAGTGCGCAAATAGATGGGCAAACGACTGATAACAATGTCTGGAACCACACTGTTTTGTTTGTTAGTTGTAGAAATAGTTGAAGCGTTTGCCATAAAAAACTCCCCGCGATCCATCTTCGGATTAATCAATGTGAAAATATGTACACTACTATTATGTAATATACCATATTTCAAGCGTATAAGCAACCATTTTCCGGGGCAAACCACGGCAAACGCATACTCAATGGAATGTACCTGGGCGGCAGGATTTTTCAAGAAAAATCCACGGTAAAACCTGCATTTTGTTAAAATCTCATCCGTGTAGGGACAGAGCATTGCTCTGTCCCTACAAATTGAAACCACAAAGCTTGTTTCAAAAAATCAGTATGCGATTGCCCTAGGGGCAAACCACGGCTGTTGCACCTGTGCCCTCTCTCCCAAATGCAACAGCTGTGTCAAGAGGGGGTCATGCTGGCTCCGGCGTTTCAATTGGTGACGCCAGCGTTTCAGCTTCAGAAACCGTGGTGACGGTTGCTTCACTCAAAGCGTGTTTTAACACGTCGTCAATTGTTTCGGCCAGCACAAACGTCATCTCTTTGCGCACATCTTCTGGAACATCGTCCAGGTCGGCGTCGTTGCGTTTGGGAAAGATGACTGTTGTTAGTCCCGCCCGGTGGGCAGCCAATACTTTCTGCTTCAATCCGCCGATGGGGAGTACCTGACCTTGCAGGCTGATTTCTCCGGTCATCCCCACTTCAGCGCGCACGGGACGCCCGGTGAGTAGCGATACCAGCGCTGTAACCATCGTCACCCCCGCCGATGGCCCATCTTTGGGGATTGCACCTGCCGGAACGTGTAGATGAATATCAATATTTTCAAAGCGTTCTGGTTCAATGTTTAGTTTATTGCAATTGGCATGGACGTAGCTCAGGGCAATTTGCGCGCTTTCTTTCATGACATTCCCTAATTGCCCGGTGAGGGTGAGCCGTTCTTTCCCGGGCATACTGGTAGCTTCCACAAACAGCACATCTCCGCCAACGGATGTTACTGCCAGACCAGTGGCCACGCCCGCTTTTTCAGTGCGCATTGCGGCTTCAAATTGAAAACGCGGCTTGCCCAGATGTTCACGGACACGCTCTGGGGTGATGGTAATGCAATTGTCTATTTCTTTGGCGGCTACGCGAGTAGCGACTTTGCGCGCAATTTTGCCTATCTGACGTTCCAGGGTGCGCACGCCGGCTTCGCGGGTGTAATCTCGAATAATCCGGCGGAGCGCTTCTGTCTCAAAATTTATTTCTTCTGGCTTCAGGCCGTTTGTTTTTACTTGCCGGGGGATAAGGTAGCCTTTGGCAATTTCAACTTTTTCAAATTCTGTGTAGCCGTCAAGTGGAATAATCTCCATCCGGTCGCGCAGGGGAGCGGGAATAGTTTCCAGGGTGTTGGCCGTAGCAATGAACATCACGTCGCTCAGGTCGAAGTCTACATCCAGGTAATGGTCGCGGAAAGCGTGATTCTGTTGGGGGTCTAATACTTCTAGCAGGGCGCTGCTGGGGTCTCCGCGCCAATCGCTGCCAACCTTGTCAACCTCATCGAGCATAAACACCGGGTTGCGAGATTCGGCGCGTTTAAGTGCTTGGATAATTCGCCCTGGCATTGCTCCAATATATGTGCGACGATGGCCTCTAATCTCTGCCTCGTCGCGCACCCCACCCAGGCTCATTCGTGTAAATTTACGGTTCAGGGCGCGGGCGATGCTGCGGCCCAGGCTGGTTTTTCCCACGCCAGGAGGACCCACAAACAATAAGATGGAGCCGCCAGCACGATCTTGCTCTGGAACATCATCTTCAGAAATGTTGCGCTCTTTGCGCAGTTTGCGCACGGCCAGATATTCCAGAATGCGATCTTTGATTTTCTCCAGTCCATAGTGGTCGGTGTTTAGCACCTCGCGCGCGTGTTCTATGTCCAAATTATCGTCGGTGAGGGTTGACCAGGGCAATTCTGTGAGCCAGTCGAGGTATGTTTTAATCACGCCGTATTCAGCGGCCTGCGGAGGAAGTTTTTGCAGGCGGTTCAGTTCGCGGATAGCCTCTTTTTTGGCTTCTTCTGGCAGGCCAACTTGCTCAAACTTCTCTCTGTAGTTTTGAACTTCTACTTCGGTTTCGTCCCCTTCGCCAAGTTCTTTCTGAATAGCTTTGAGTTGTTGGCGCAGGTAATACTCGCGCTGCACTTTGTCTAATTCTTCTTTGGTGTCTGTTTGAATTTTTTCGCTTAGTTCCAGTACTTCCAATTCGCGCGTCATAATGCGCAACAGGTAGTGCATCTTTTCGCGCAAATCAGATAGTTGGAGGATTTTCAATCTGTCGGCAAAGTCCATTCGCATATTAGCGGCGATGGTGTAGAACAAGAGGAGCGGATCGTCTGTTTCTTCCAAAAAGCTAATCGCTTCGTCGGGAACCTGCGGCATATATTTAACAATTTCGCGGGCCAATTCGGTGATGCGTCGCCGGAGAGCCTCAATCTCTAGCAAGCGGTCTTCTGCAACTATATCTTTGCTGATCGTGATTTTTGCTTTTAGATATGGTTCTGTTTGAGTCCATTCGTCAATAACAAAGCGTTCCAGTCCTTGCACAATAATCTGCATCGAACCATCTTTGCTTTGCAATCGACGGTGAATTTTTGCGATGACACCTACGGTGTGAATCTGCTCTGGTGTTGGGTTCTCGATTTCCGGTTCTTTTGATACTGCCAGGCCAATTAAGGCGTTGTTGTTTAATGCATCATCAACTAACTTTATGGAACGCTCCAGGCCAATGACCAGGGGCATAATAATGTAAGGCAACCCTACTGTTCCGCGTAAGGGCAAAATTGCTATTTCGCTGGGGTATTTGCTTTCAGTGTTGGGTCCTTCGTTTGACACGTTCGACCAGCTAAACATACATAATCTCCTTTAGGGGGCATATCTTGCTTTGAGCAAGACCGTTTTTGGCAAACCCCATCTTGCGGGCGTTTGCCAAGTATAAGAATACCGAATGATAGTATACATTGTTAACGTTAGATTTGTGTTAGAGTTGCCTAAAGCTTATATTAACCCTTGAAATTTTTCTATGATTATTTTTGAGTTATACTTATCTTGGTGATATTCAACAGTACGGAGGAAAACAATGGAGTACCGTCGTTTGGGAGATTCTGGGTTGAAAGTGAGTGAACTCTCGCTGGGATTTTGGGTAACGTATGGAAATCAGGTGGATTTTGAGGTTGCTCAAAAATGCATCATGGCGGCATACGACCATGGCGTAAATTATTTTGATAACGCCGACATTTACGGCAAATCAGAAGCAGAAAAAGTAATGGGAAAAATCATCAAGAATATGGACCGCTCCAAACTGGTGATTTCCAGCAAGGTGTTTTTCCCAATGAGCGATGACCCCAACGACCGTGGCCTGTCTCGCAAACATATTATGGAATCGGCGGAAAAAACGCTGATGCGGCTGGGAACCGATTATCTGGACCTGTATTTTTGCCACCGCTATGATGCCGAAACGCCACTGGAAGAAACCGTGCGCGCAATGGACGACCTGGTACGCCAGGGCAAAGTGCTGTACTGGGGCACGTCAGAGTGGCGCGCAAGCCAAATTACCAATGCCTACCGCATTGCCGACAGATGGGGATTGTACCCGCCACAGGTAGAGCAACCGCAATACAACATGTTCCACCGGCGCCTGGAAAACGAACTGGTGCCGAATGCACGTGATTTGGGGTATGGAATGGTCGTGTGGAGTCCGCTGGCGTCTGGAATTTTAACAGGCAAATACAACGATGGTATTCCAAAGGGCAGCCGGATGAGTATGGAAAGCATGAGCTGGCTGCAAAAATATATTACCCCCGACAAGATTGAAAAAGTGCGTGCCCTCACCGAGGTAGCCGCCGACCTGGAGTGCACCGTTGCCCAATTGGCTTTGGCCTGGTTGCTGCGTGTACCGGAAGTCAGCAGCATCATCACCGGGGCCAGTCGCCCAGAGCAGATACACGAAAATATGAAAGCATTGGACGTGGTGCCTAAACTTACCCCAACTGTACTGGAACGCATTGAAACAATTTTGCAAAACGATCCCAATGCTGGGAGATTTATGTAATTAGTGTCAAATCAATCAAGGGCCTACGATCACGTGCCACAGCCATGAATCGTGGAACGTTTGGTAATTGACAATCTTTTGTGCCTATGTTACACTTTTGCCAATGTTGAACGCAGGCCAATTCAATACCGGCTGGTTATATCTGGCGAGAGAGACTCTCCCCAGGAGCGCCGAAGGGGCAAGTTTGTAAGTTGAACCCGCACTTGGCAAACGACACTCTCAGGCAAAAGAATCGTCAGGTTACAGCACCTCTGGAGAGTTCTCTGGTATACAAGTGTCATCACCACAGAGACACCGACGGGGCAACTTTCACCGAATGGTGGGGTGAATCTCTCAGGTCCAGGACAGAGTTTACGGGCGTTCAGTGTAGCGCTCGTTTTTTTGTTTTTGCCAAATGAACTGTATTTAAGCTCAAAGGAGAGATAAAAATGACAGAGACACCCTTAAGGCGCACAAATTTGTATGAATGGCATGTTGCCCACGGCGGACGCATGGTTCCCTTTGCCGGATGGGAAATGCCTGTGCAATACCCTACAGGCCCCAAACTAGAGCATCACACTACCCGCCAGGCCGCTGGTCTGTTTGATATTGACCATATGGCCCAGTTTTCCGTGAGCGGCCCAGACGCAGAAGCCTACCTGAATCGAGTAGCCACGTGGGATACCACCCTGATGAAGGTGAATGATGCCCACTATGCTTTGATGTGTTACGAAGATGGCGGCATTGTAGATGATATTTACCTGTACCGCCTGCCGAACCGCTGGTTTGTAGCCCTTAACGCATCTAATCGAGAGAAAGACCTGGCCTGGATGCAGGCTCAAACAACCGGCTTTGATGTCACCGTCACCGACGTTTCTGATGAGACGTATATGATTGCGTTGCAAGGCCCCAAAGCGCTTGATATTCTCCGCCAGCTAACCAACATTTCTTTGCGCGGATTGGCTCGGTTCACCATTGCTGAAGGCAAAGTCAATGGCATTAGTGCCCTCATCAGTCGCACCGGCTACACTGGCGAAGACGGCGTTGAACTTTTCTTCGATGCAAACAAAGCCGTTGAAATGTGGGAAGGCATTTTAGCCGCGGGTGAACCGTTTGGCCTGAAGCCGATTGGCCTGGCCGCCCGCGACAGTCTGCGCTTTGAACCCAGCTTCCCCCTGTATGGCCACGAGATCTCTGCCGATGTCACCCCCGTTGAAGCTCGCCTGGGGTGGGCTGTTAAGTTTAACACCAACTTCATTGGTCGAGATGCCATTCTAAAACAAAAACTAGAAGGTCCTCGCAAACTCCTTGTCGGCTTTGAAATGGTAGAACGCGGCGTTCCGCGTGAACATTTCGACGTGGTCCATGATGGCAAAATTGTCGGCACAGTGGCTACTGGCATTTTCGCCCCCACCGCCAATAAGTTTGCCGGCCACGCATTTGTTCCCCCCGAATTGGCGAAAGTCGGTACCAAAATCCAGATAAAAATCAGAAAAAACTTAAAAGAAGCCGTTGTTGTCCGGCGGCCATTTTATAAACCTGCATACAGATAAAATGTTCAGTTCTTGATAAAGGAGATATGTAAATGAAAATTGATAAAACCGCAAAATACCAGGAGTCACACGAATGGGCACGCAAAGAAGGCGATTTGATTGTGATTGGTATTACCGACCACGCTCAAGACAGCCTGAGTGACGTGGTTTATGTGGAGTTTCCCGCAGTTGGCGACACATTCTCTAAAGGAGACGTGTTTGGCGTGATAGAATCTGTAAAAGCCGCCAGCGACTTGTACATGCCTGTTTCCGGTGAAGTGACGGAAACCAACGAAGTATTGGAAGATACACCGGAAATTGTGAACACCGACCCCTACGGCGAGGGCTGGCTCATCAAAGTAGCTCCTAGCGACCCCGCCGAATGGGACGCACTGATGACCCCAGAAGCTTATGAGGCCTCAATTGCGTAAACGGTGTAGAATCCACGACCAAGATTGATAAGCATTCAATTGTCAGTAATCGGCTCCAGATGGCTGGGGTGTGGGCGTTAAAACATGGCTGCTTCTCTGCCCTGGAAAGTCAAGAAGTTGCTGGTTGAACGCAAGAAATTGCATCTGCAAACCTGGCAACTGAGAGCTGACCTAGACACTTACGTGACTGTTAGCAAATTGGAGTGTGCTATGAACTATATTCCCAACACAGAGGTTGACCAGCGAGCTATGCTCAGCACCATCGGCGTGGACTCGGTGGCCGACTTGTTTGACGTGGTTCCAGAGCGCGTTCGGTTTCCAAAACTGAACCTGCCCAGGCCACTGTCTGAAATGGAAATTATGGCAGAACTCACTGCCCTGAGCGATAAAAACGCCGATGCGCATCATTACGCCTGTTTTATGGGTGCCGGCGCATACAATCACTTTGTCCCCAGCGTGGTGGGACAACTGCAAATGCGCAGCGAATTTTACACTGCTTACACCCCCTATCAGCCCGAAGTGAGCCAGGGTACGCTACAGGCAATGTTTGAGTACCAGACAATGATGGCTGAATTGACCGCAATGGACGTGGTCAATGCCAGCCATTACGATGGCGCTACCTCTGTGGCCGAAGCTGTGCTAATGGCTTACAACGTGAATCGGGGCAAGCGCAAAAAGGTTCTCGTTTCTCCGGCTGTAAAACCCAATTACCGCGCCGTCATTCGCACATACTGCCAGGGCAGAGACTTGCAAATCACCGGTGACGAAGACCTCCATACCAGCCTGGACACGCTCAAAGATATGCTGGATGAAAACACTGCCTGTCTAGTTGTGCAAACGCCTAACTTCTTTGGCGAGTTGGAAAACGTTCAGGGATTGGCGGATGCAGTCCACGCGGTTGGCGCGCTGCTGATTGTCCACGTTGACCCACACAGCCTGGGGTTGTTCACCCCGCCTGGCCACTATGGCGCGGACATTGTCACCGCCGAGGGACACGCGCTGGGGAACGCGCTGAACTACGGCGGCCCCTACCTGGGTATTTTCGCCACCCGCAATAAATACGTCCGCAAAATGTCTGGTCGCGTCATTGGCCAAACCATTGACACCCATGGCAAACGCGGTTTTGTGCTAACCCTTTCCACGCGCGAGCAGCATATTCGCCGTGAAAAAGCCACCAGCAACATCTGCTCAAATACCGGTTTGGTAGCGCTGGGGGCGGCTATTTATCTGGCAGCAATGGGTAAGCAGGGTATGCGCCGTGTGGCTGAATTATCGTACCACAAAGCCCATTATGCCGCCAGCGAAATTGACAAACTGCCCGGTTATTCACTTGCAACAACAAAACCCTTCTTCAAGGAATTTGCCATTCAATGCCCCAAACCCGTAACCGAAATCAACAACGCACTATTAAACCGCAAAATCATCGGCGGCTTTGACCTATCACTGCATTATCCAAATCGGCAAAATCAAATGTTGATTGCCGTCACTGAAATGAATACGCGCCAGCAAATTGATACCTTTGTTCAGGCGTTGAAGGAGGTGGCTTGATGGAACCGCTACTGTTTGAAATTTCTTCGCCCGGCCGTACCGCCTTCTCTTTGCCAGAGTTAGACGTACCCGAAGCGCCTTTGCCAGCGGATTTGCTGCGTCAGGATGACCTCAACTTGCCAGAAGTCAGCGAACTCGACCTGGTTCGCCATTACACGCGCCTGAGCCAGCAAAATTTCTCTATTGACACCGTATTCTATCCGCTAGGCTCCTGCACAATGAAATATAATCCCAAAGTCAATGAAGCCGCCGCGGCAATGCCCAAATTCGCGGCCACGCACCCGCTGCAACCGCAAAAAACAGTGCAAGGCAACTTGCAACTGATGTATGAATTGCAAGAGCAGCTCAAAGAAATTGCCGGGTTTGCAGGGGTGAGTTTGCAGCCGGCGGCCGGCGCACACGGAGAATTTGCCGGCGTGTTGACAATGCGAGCCTACCATGTGTCTCGCGGCGACACTAACCGTACCAAAATGCTCATTCCCGATTCCGCCCACGGCACAAACCCGGCTTCCTCAGCGATGAGCGGCTTCACCGTGCAAGAAATCCCCAGCGATGATCGGGGCAACGTTGATTTAGAAGCGCTGAAAGCGGCGTGTGATGATACCGTTGTGGGGTTAATGCTCACCAACCCCAACACCCTGGGGCTGTTTGACGAAAATCTGGAGGCCATTGTTAAAACCATTCACGATTGCGGCGGCCTGATGTATGGCGATGGGGCAAACCTCAACGCGCTGATGGGCATTGCCCGGCCCGGTGACCTGGGATTTGATGTGATGCACTTCAACTTGCACAAAACATTTTCTACCCCGCACGGTGGCGGTGGGCCAGGGTCTGGCCCCATTGGCGTGAGTGAGCGGCTCAAACCCTTCTTGCCCGGCCCCATTGTGGAAAAAGAGGGCGATACGTACAAGCTGGTCACGCCAGAACAGACCATCGGCCCGATGAAATCGTTCTGGGGCAACTTTGGAATGTTTGTGCGGACCTACGCCTACATTCGGATGATGGGCGCAGAAGGCCTGCGCGCGGCATCTGAAAATGCCGTACTGAATGCCAATTACATGCGCGTAAAACTGCAAGACACGTATCCCGTACCCTACAATCGCGTGTGCATGCATGAATTTGTGGCAGAGGGCAACATCGCCTCAGGGATTCATACGATGGACGTTGCCAAGCGTCTGATTGATTACGGTTACCATCCACCTACGGTATACTTCCCGCTGATTGTCCACGAAGCCTTAATGATTGAGCCGACAGAAACTGAATCAAAAGAAACGCTCGATGCATTCATCGAAGCGCTGCAGAAAATTGCAGAAGAGGCCAAAACTGACCCTGAATTGCTCCATTCTGCCCCGCACACCACCGAGCTTGCCCGCCTGGATGAAGTGACTGCGGCCCGCAAACCAATTCTGTGTTACAAAGGCTAATACAATCAGACATGAATGCCGGAAACCCGAATTCGGAGTTGCAACCACACACCATCAATGACGCAAAAGATAGAGCACCAATACAACAGATGAACACAATTCCGGTCAGAAGATAGTGTAAAACGTGAGGCGTCCCAATTGAGGGATCCTCGCGTTTTGCGTTTCGCGCATTAATATCACAAAGGTATAATAAACCTATGTTCACAACCATCAATGTTCCCCGTCAAACCTGGCGCTTGCTCATTACCCCACCCACCGATGGTGCTACCAATATGGCCATCGACACCGCCATTCTCTACGCCCTGGCCGAAGGTACTGGGCAGCCGACGGTTCGCTTTTACCGGTGGGATCCCCCGTGTCTGTCACTGGGGTACAACCAACATTTTGCAGATGTGAATCAGGCAGCGTGCCAATCGTTGGGGTACACGTGGGTGCGTCGGCCAACCGGCGGACGGGCAATTCTGCACACTGACGAACTGACGTACAGCATTATCACCTCTAAAGATGACCCCCGGGTTGCCGGTGGCGTGGTTGAGTCGTACCGGGTGTTGAGTAGAGGTTTGTTGGAGGGACTGCAACAGTTGGGTGCAAATGCTGTGCAGGCCAAAGGGAATATGCCTTCAAACCCCAATCAAGGGGCGGCCTGCTTTGACACACCCTCTCATTATGAGGTAACGTTGAACGGCAAAAAGCTGGTGGGTAGCGCCCAGGTGCGTCGGCGGGGAATGGTTCTGCAGCACGGGACGCTGCCGCTCACCGGCGACCTGACTCGCATTTTTAACGTGCTGGCGCTTTCCCCGGCAGAACGGGCTGCCCTGAGCCGCGATCTATTGGCCCGCGCCACAACATTAGAGGCGGAACTTGGGCGGGTGATTTTGTTTGATGAGGCCGCGCAAGCGCTGGCCCAGGGCTTTGCCAGAGCATTGAACCTGACCCTGAACCCGGCCCCCCTGACAGCGCGCGAAAAGATGCTGGCGGAACAACTTCGCAGCGAACAATACACCGCCGACGTCTGGAACAGACGGCTGTAATAGAACACTGATAACCATATGGTAATTGGTCTCCTCACCTTGGAACTGAATATTCCCGCCGCACAATCGCTGAAAGATAAGCGGCAGGTACTAAAAAGCGTGCAAGCGCGGTTGAGAAACCAGTTTAATGTTAGCGTGGCGGAAGTGGGGCGGCACGATAGTCACCAGAACGCCGTGATTGCCATTGTGTGCGTGGCTGCCGACAGTCGCTACGCCCAGGGACTGCTCACCCGGGCTGCTGAATGGGTGGAAAACACGCGCCTTGATTGCGTGCTCTCTGATTATCAAATTGAGCTGATGTAACGATGCTTGCTGAGAGAAAAGATTACGCGGAAGTGAATATGGCTGGGGTTCCCTGGACACCGCGCGATGTCTGGTGGGGATTGCTTGCTTTTGCGGTGTGGATGACCGCGTTTGTGCTGTCTGCGCTGCTGCTGCGAGAAAACAGACTGGCCGTCAATCCCGGCCTGATTGTGAGTGCCGGCGAGGCGCTACTGGTGGTGCCTGTGTGGTGGTTTACCGTGCGCAAATATCATGTGCCGTGGACGATGCTCGGTTTGCGGCGTTTCAGCGCCGGGATGATTGGCCTGGGCTGTGGATTAATGCTTGTTTCCTTTGCTTTCAATTTTGTGTACGGTACTATTTTGGTGTTTTTTAACCTGCGGATGCAAATTGATCTGGTTCCTATTTTTGCCCAGTTGTCATCTCCGTGGCTATTATTGGTCGGCGGCGCGGTCATCGCCCCTGTGGTTGAAGAATTATTTTTCCGTGGATTTGTATTTGCGGGCCTGCGTCAAAAATACGGCTGGCAAAAATCGGCTTTCATCAGCGCTGCATTGTTTGCGTTGCTCCATCTTACACCCACCGCAATTATCCCAATTTTTGTTTTGGGGTACATTTTTGCCTATCTCTACTACCGAAGTGATTCCATTTGGCCTGCTATTTTGATGCACGTGTTGACCAATACATTGGCATTGGGGGCTGCCTATCTTGTGGCGAACGCCCCGGCCTGGGGATTGCCCCTGGGCGCATAGGGGCAAAAGATGAATATTAAGTACCGGAACGATTGCATCAGCAACAATCAAAATAAATCGGCAAATCGGCAGTTTTCCTTTGCTAAATCGATGTGCTCAGGGTAAAATATTATCCTTGTGGTAGGAAAAACCTATCGTACCAGTCCAGCAGACGAATGACGAAAAGACGGACACGGCGCAAATTCGTCTTTTGCCGATCGTTGTTCGTCTGAATAAACAACCGACGGCCCATAATTAGGCTGTCCCAAAATTATCATTAATAAAAAAAAGGATACAATTATGAGCGTATTAGTAGCAAAAGAAGCACCAGACTTTGTGGCCCCGGCAGTTATGCTGGACGGCACAATCAATGAAAACTTTCGGCTTTCCGATTTGCGGGGCAAGTATATTGTTTTGTTCTTCTGGCCGTTAGATTTTACCTTTGTTTGCCCCACTGAAATCATTGCCCACGACCATCGCCTGGCCCAGTTCAAAGAGCGGGGCGTGGAAATTGTGGGCGTATCCGTAGACTCGCAATACTCCCACTGGGCGTGGCGCAACACCCCGGTTGAAGCGGGTGGCATCGGCGAGGTTCAATTCCCTATTGTGTCGGATATCAGTCATAACATTACGCGCGCCTACGGCATTGAACACCCGGATGGGGTGGCACTGAGAGCTTCCTTCTTAATTGACAAAAACGGCGTTGTCCAGCACCAGGTTGTAAACAATCTTTCTCTGGGGCGCAATGTTGATGAAATGCTCCGTATGGTTGACGCGCTGCAATTTTCAGAGGAATACGGCGAAGTTTGCCCCGCCGGTTGGCACAAGGGTGAAACCGGAATGAAACCCTCTACAGAAGGGGTCGCCGAATACCTTAAAGATCACTCACAAGCGTTATAATGTGAATTTGTACATAGAGATTTGACAGAACCGTCAGGTTCAAATTATACTTGCTACCTAAACTAAATAATCGAATCAATCCAGGTACCCGTTGTCCCGGAAGACACGGGTAGTAATGGCGAAGTCGGTGCAAGTCCGACGCTGTCCCGCAACTGTAACCCGGTATTTTTACCGGGGAGCCAGGTCGCCCGCCTGAGAATTGAGCGCCGCAGGCTTTCGTGGTCAAAAGGTGTGGTGCAGTACCAAAGTCACCACACCTTCTTGTGCAATACAAGAGGGTGTTTTTTGTCTCTCTGAAACTAGAGTGTCCCGCGCATTTAGATTGCACCATTCCTTTTCCGCCCACATTCGCCAATGCCAGCGCAAGAAAATCACGAAGACCAAACAATGGGAGGTTAAAATGAAAGGATTATCTGTGTTGAGTAAAAAAGCAAAAGCAACTCGCATTTTGGCAATGAGCGTTGCCGTGGCAACGGGATTGGCGCTGATTGCGGGAGCTGGGTGGGCATTATTCGGACTGCCAGCCGTCACCCACGCGGACGGGCCGGATAAGGCAGACATCGTTGTTCAATTTGATGACCAGGACGCTGTTGTCAGAAATGTCACGTTTACCGGTCCAATTACCGGCTTGAAAGCCCTTGAGGAGAGTGGCCTAAATATCGAAACCTATGACGCCGGTTGGGGCATTGCCGTGTGCAGCATCGAAGATGTAGGTTGCCCGGCAACGGATTGCTTTTGTGACACAAACAACTTTTGGGGCTACAACTACTGGGATGGGTCGGCCTGGCAGGGATATATGGTTGGGGCGTCTGTTGCTACCATCACAAATGGGGCCATCGAAGGGTGGCGTTGGGGGCCGTGGCGGAGCGCGATGGTTCCCGCTCCGCAAATGACGGCCACCACGCGCGCGCTTGATTGGCTCCGCACGCAGCAACAACCCGATGGAGGCTACGGCAGCGTGGGAAGTTCGGTAGAGACGATGTTGGCCATCGGCGCGGATGGTTATCGGGCGGCAGAATGGCGGGCGGCGGGTGGTAGCGATTCGCTGGCCGGGTACGTTTTGAAAAACGGTGCAAGCTTTGCCAATTCCAGTCCGGCAGCATCCGGCAAACTGGCCGTTGCTATTGCGGCTACGGGGGGCGAATGGCCTGCGAGCGCGATGAAACCAATGGCCTATTACAGCCCCACGCTTGGCGCATACAGCGTAGACAGCTTGACCAATGCCTGGGCTATTTTGGGTACGCTGGCAATGGGACAGCCTGCCCCCGCCCCGGCTGTCGATGCATTGAAGAACGCGATGCAGTCCAATGGCGGCTGGGAGTGGGCTGTGGGATGGGGAACCGATACAAACTCCACTTCCCTGGCACTGCAAGCATTGGTCGCCGCTGGCGAACCGTTGACTTCCACCGCGGTGGTCAGTGGGCTGAATTATCTCAAATCAGCTCAAAATGCAGATGGCGGCTTCACTTACGACCCTGTTTCGTCCTGGGGCACCGCCAGCGACACCAATTCAACCGCGTATGTTTTGCAGGCCTTGCAGGCCACCCTGCAACCGGCGCCGGTAGTGGGAACGGGGAACTTCGGCTCATTTGTAATGACCGGCACCACTCCCATCAGCTATTTGTTGGGCATGCAATTGGCAAACGGTAGCTTTGAATGGCAATCAGGCCTGGGAGAAAACTTGCTGGCAACACAGCAGGCTGTGCCAGCCTTGCTGGGCAAGCCGTTCCCGCTGGTTATTAGACAGATTAGTGACGGCGACGCCGTTCCCAATAGTGGCGGCGTCATTACGCCAACGGCAGGCGTCACCGTTTCTGTGTCCAGCGGCGCGTTCACCGATACCGTCCAAATGTATTTCACGTCGTTGGCATCCGCTGGCGTGGTTGCGCCGGGCAACATTGGTGTGTTCTACGAGCTTGATGCGCTCTATGGTTCGAGTGGTCAACCGGCACAGTTGCAACCCGGCCAAACATATACCATCACTGTAACCTACGATGAGGCGAACTTACCGCCGGGGTTTGATGAAACCCGGTTGGCACTGTATTATTGGAACAACGGGCAGTGGATGAAAGAACCCACCAGCGCCGTCGATACAGTGGCCAACACCATCACCGCCACGCCGAATCACTTCAGCCTGTGGTCGGCTCTGGCGGTACACGAAATTTACCTGCCGGTGGTATTCAAGTAAAAAGTGGTGTTCCTATCACACTGCGAGTGTGATAAATTTGACTGAGATGGGTGTTGTTAATGATAAGCCCCCGAAAGTTACCTGTAGTAATTCTTAGTTTGCTGGCCCTGGCCGCGTTGGTGGGTATTGTTTACGTGCAGGCGGATGGGCCGAATCGCGTGGGATTGGTTGTTGTCCACGGCAACGGCGATGTGATTACGCAGTGCGTGGAATTCTCGGAAGACGAAATATCGGGCGCAGAAGTGTTGCAGCGTTCTGGCCTGGATTTGTCAATGGATGTTGCCGGCTACGGGGCCACAATCTGTAGCATCGATAGCGAGGGGTGTTCCTTTCCGGCGGAATCCTGCTTTTGCCAGTGTCAGGGGAGTCCGTGCGAGTATTGGTCGTACTGGCATGCTGCAAATGGGGAGTGGGACTACTCTAATCTTGGCGCATCGAACTACTTTGTGCACAATGGAGATGTTGAAGGCTGGGTGTGGGGAGAAGGTGTCATTGGTGCCAGCGCCGACGTGACACCGCCACAACTATCTTTTGACGAGATTTGCGCTGTTCCGGCTACCAATACGCCGACCGTCACCAGCACACCGGTCCCCCCCGTGCCGCTGCCAACGCCCACGTCCACGGCCACCCCCAGCCCAGTGCCTACGCCGGTGATAAAGTTTTTTGTGGCAGACCGCACTATGATAACTGCGGGCGAAAGTGCGACGCTGAGTTGGGAGCTTTCCGGTGCTGAAACGGTTGTTTTGCGTTATAATAGCGTGGTAGAAGGTGTCGTGTCACCGGGGAGCAAAACTGTTGCGCCCACAGAAACCACCGTCTACAGTTTGGTGGCGCGCAACAAGGGCAGCGAGGCCGTGATGCAGGTGACAATCACGGTCAATGCTGCGACATCAACACCGTCGCCAACCAATACCGCGCCTCCGCCGACCGACACGCCGTCATCTGCAACAGCAGCAATAACGTCTGTTGTGCCGGCCACGGCCACGCCAGGGCCGACTCCATCGGTGGCGCTCCCTACACTCCCGCCCCCGGCCACAACGGTCAGTTTGCCCACGTCCACTGCGGCAGTGTTCCCGTCACCCACCCCTACCGCACCCTTGCCCACGGCCACGGCCACGCCGCAAGTAGTTGCGCGCGTTACGGCCTCAACCCAGGAACAACCTTCTCCGTCGGGGCAGGCTGTTGCTCCAAACTCAAATGCATCTCAGCCGCAATCCAGGCCTCCCTCTCTGACGGAGCGGATAATGCTGTTTGGCGCGTTGTCTGTTGTGGTGCTGTTGTTCACCACAGTCCCCGCGCTGTTATTGATCGGGGGGGTAGTGTGGTGGATCTGGAAGGGCCGGCAATGAAAGATCGTTTGCTGAGCGTGACAATATACGGCTTAAGTACCCTCATCGGTGCGGCAGCTTTTCTGTATCCCTTTTGGATGCCAGCTATCAAACAATCGCCGCTGCAGGCGCAAGCGCACGCCGGCGACGCCCCGCTGTTGCTATCGCTGCTGGTTGGCGTTTGCTTTGTGGCAATCTTGTTGGAGGTGCAGGGGCAGTCGATTAGCGCCAAGTTTGTGGCCCTGCTAGGAATTCTGGTGGCAATGAACGCTGTTTTGCGCTTTGCAGAAGTTGCTATTCCGGGGCCGGGTGGGTTCAGCCCAGTTTTCTTTCTTATTGTGTTGAGCGGCTATATTTACGGCGCTCAATTTGGGTTTCTAATGGGGGCGCTCACGCTGCTGGTATCGGCTTTGATTACAGGAACTGTGGGACCGTGGCTGCCGTATCAAATGTTTACGGCGGGATGGATAGGCATGACTGCGCCACTGTGCCGTCCACTGATTAAGCTCACGCACACAGAGGGTCACTGGGCCGAAGCGGTGTTACTGGCGTTGTTCGGCGGCTGGTGGGGATTGGTTTACGGCGCAATTATGAATATTTGGTTTTGGCCGTTTGCCGCCGGGCCAACCGGGCAGTACTGGCAGCCTGGCCTGGGGCTGGTCGATACCTTACAACGATACGCCGCGTTTTATCTGACAACATCGCTGATTTGGGATACAATGCGTGCTGTGGGTAATATTGTTTTAACCCTGGCTTTTGGGTTGCCCACGCTGCGCGTGCTGCGTCGTTTTCAGCAGCGGTTTGCATTCTCAATTGTCAGTTCAACCGAGCTTCCGGCTCAGGGCTGAAGGTTCTAATAGTGATGTTTAATGCTTTAACGTGGATGATCTGGGTGGGGGCAATTCTGATTGCGCTTTCAGCAACGCGAAACCCACTCTATGTGGGATTGATCCTGCTGTGGATTTTTGTGGTATTTGCGATTGTTCGCCGTCGTCCGGCAAAGAACGCACCGGTTCCGCTGTCGCCGCTGCGCTTTGCGGCTGTTGTGGTTGTGCTGTCGGCGGTGTTTAATGCGCTCACGGTTCACGTGGGGAGCACCGTGCTGTTTCGGCTGCCGGGCCACTGGCTTTTGCTGGGTGGGCCGGTGACAGTTGAGGCGCTGGCATTCGGTGCAATGAATGGCCTGGTTCTGGCCGGAATGTTTACCGCCTTCACTATCCTGAATGTAATCTTACCCATTCGGGCACTCATTCAACTCATTCCGCGCGCATTCTACCCGGTGGCCGTGGTAATTTCTATTGCTATAACCTTTGTGCCCACAACTTTGCGCCAGTTTCAGCAAATAAAAGAGGCGCAGGCTGTGCGCGGACATCGACTGCACGGGCTGCGAGACTGGTTGCCCCTGCTGCTGCCGCTGTTGGTGAGCGGCCTGGAACGTGCCCTGCAACTGGCCGAAGCGATGATGGCGCGCGGGTTTGCCAGCGCCGATTCTCCCGCCCACTCCAGCACAACCCGGTTGACGATGATCGGGGGACTGGTGGTGGTGCTCTCGGGCTGGCTGCTGCAACTGGGGTGGGGACAGAAAACGTTGGGAGGGGTGCTGTTGCTGGCGGGTATTGGACTGGTGTTTGGCGCGTTGTGGGTGGTAGGACGACGGACGCCGCACACGGTTTATCGCCCAGACAAATGGACCGTTCCCGATTGGTGGGCGCTCGCCGGAGCGCTGGTGGTTACAGCCGTATTTCTACTTCCACTGCCGGGCCTTAATCGGGATTCAATTTTGTATTATCCCTATCCCCGGTTGCAGGTGCCGGCATTTAATGCGCTCATTGGCGGGGCTACCCTGGGGCTGCTTGTTCCCGTAGCCTGGCTTGGCAAAAAGAACGATTATGATTCGGTTTGAGAAACTCAGCTATTCATATCCCAATTCAACCCATTTGGCGCTCAACCAGATTGATTTGCATGTGCCGGAGGGCGAATTTGCGTTGGTTGTGGGCGCGTCTGGCGCGGGAAAATCAACCTTGTTGCGCTGTATCAACGGGCTGGTGCCCCATTTTTCCGGGGGCGTCCTGGCAGGGAAGCTCACGGTTAATGGGCTGAACCCGGTGCAGGCCACACCACAGGTAATGAGCCGACATGTGGGGTTTGTTTTTCAAGACCCGGAAGCGCAATTTGTGATGAACCGGGTGGAAGACGAAATTGCATTCGCCCTGGAGAACGCTGCGATGCCGGCGCCGGAAATGCGGGTGCGCGTGGAAGAGTCTTTGGATTTACTTGACCTGGCTCCCTTGCGAACCCGCCGTCTGGAAACGCTCTCCGGCGGCGAACGGCAGCGTGTCGCTATTGCCTCGGCGCTGGCCTTCAGGCCGCGCGTGTTGGTATTAGACGAGCCAACATCGCAACTCGACCCCAAATCGGCGGAAGACGTGTTGCACGCGCTGATGCGTCTCAATGCCGACCTGGGCCTGACTATTGTGCTGGCCGAGCATCGGCTGGAACGTGTTTTGCCATTTGTGGATCGCCTCGTTTACCTGTCCAGCGATGGGTCGGCGGTGGTTTCGGGTGCGCCGCGCGAGGTGTTGCGCCAAATTGACCTGGTTCCACCCCTGGTGGCCGTGGGCAAAATGCTGAACTGGTCGCCACTGCCGCTGACTGTCAAAGAAGGCAAACGATTTAGTCGCAAAACCCAGTCTGATTATCCCCCGGCACGTAAACCATCTGTTGCGCGACTGCAGCGGGGACACCCTTATTTGCAAACCAAAAACGTGCACGTGGGGTACGATGACCAAATTGTATTGCACGACGTGACTTTAGAGGTGTGGCCCGGCGAAATTGTGGTTTTAATGGGGCGCAACGGGGCCGGGAAAAGTACGCTACTGAAAAGCCTGGTGGGGTTGCTCACCCCGCAAAAGGGCCACATCATAGTTGGCGGACAAGATATTGCCGGGGAAGACGTGGCCCAGATTTGCCGGCGGGTGGGATATTTGCCGCAAGACCCCAATGCGCTGTTGTTTGCTGAAACCGTGCTGCAGGAGCTGGAAATTACGTTACACAATCATGGGTTGCCCATCCCCAAAAATGGCGATTATGCGACTGAGGCGCTAGCCCCACGGGAGATACTGGAGCGATTGGGCTTGTCGACCTCTGCCCACATGTACCCCCGCGACCTGAGCGCCGGGGAGCGTCAGCGGGTGGCGTTGGGCGCGGTGACCGTCACCAGGCCGGGGGCATTGCTGCTAGACGAACCGACGCGCGGCCTGGATTATGTAGCCAAACAGAACCTGTCCACACTGTTGCGTCGCTGGCGCGATGAAGGGATGGCGATTTTGCTGGTCACGCACGATGTGGAATTGGCGGCGTCTGTGGCCGACAGAGTGTTGCTCACCAGTCAGGGTGAATTAATTGCCGGTGGAGACCCGCGCGACGTGTTGGGGAGTTCGCCGCTGTTTGCACCGCAAGTGGCTCGGTTATTCCCCGGCACCGGCTGGCTCACAGCCGAAGATGTGCGGGTGAACAAAGCCCACAGCTAATAGCCAATAGTTAAACGCTCACCATGGAGGGAAAAATGCCCGACCGCGATTTGCTGCATCAACTGTCAAAAGAAGAATTGATCGATTTGCTTGAGGATGCGGCCAAAAATTGGCTGGCGCACGATGGATTGTGGTTCCAGGCAGTGGAGCGCGAGTTTGATATGCCCACCGCAATCGAACTGGATGCTCAAGCCTGGGAGCGATTCACCGAAATCGAAGCCCGACGCATTATGAAACGCCTGGGAATTGAGCCGGGGGGCGGAATCCCGGCCCTGAAAAAAGCGCTGCCATTTCGGCTGTATGCCCGATTGAACACTCAGGAAATGGTTGACGTAGACGACAAAACACTCGTCTTTAAGATGGTCGATTGCCGGGTACAATCGGCGCGCCACCGGAAAGGGATGGCTGCTTTCCCGTGCAAACCCGTCGGATTGGTGGAATATTCCGGTTTCGCTCGCACTATCGACCCCCGCATTCGCACCCGCGTCATTGCCGCCCCGCCAGACCCCTACAATGGCGAATTCTGGTGTGGCTGGGAGTTTACGCTGGTTGATAGCGATGAGTAGCAAGATATGGCATCCTTTGAATCGGCACAAATTAGCCAGAAAAAGTAACCGCAATGCCTGAAGATAGCTCATCAGAGAATTTGACAGTCGCACCCCCGCGTGGATGGCGGCGTGAAATCATCCTTTTTTTCACCGCCGTAATGTTTTTTACACGATTGCCGGTTCCGGCTTCGCTTCCGTATTCAAAAACTTACCTCAACCGTTCCGCACGATATTTCCCGCTGGTGGGAATTGTTGTGGGTGCAATCGGGGGGCTGACGGTATGGTTGGCGGGGTTGGTCTTCCCCTTGACCATTGCCATCCTGTTGAGCATGATCGCTACTATTGTGGCGACCGGCGCTTTTCACGAAGATGGCTTTGCCGACGTGTGCGACGGGTTCGGCGGAGGGTACACCAAAGCGCGCGTCTTGGAAATAATGAAGGATTCGCGCCTGGGAACATTCGGGGTAGTGGGGATAGGGTTGATGCTAGCCCTGAAGTTTTTTGCCCTGCACAATATTGACCCGGCGCAGTTGCCGTGGGTGTTGATTGCCGGACACAGTCTCAGTCGGGTTGCTTCGGTGGCGCTCATTTACACAATGGTGTATGTGCGCGAAGATGCGTTGAGCAAGGCCAAACCACTGGCCACAAAAATGTCGCCGGTTGAGTTGAGTCTGGCCGGTATTTTGGGGATACTGCCTTTTTTGTTTTTGGGATATTGGTTTTTGCTAACACTGATTCCGGTGGCTATAATTACCGGGTTGACCGGTCGATACTTTTTCCGGCGCATCGGCGGCTACACCGGCGATTGCCTGGGCGCAGTACAGCAGCTTGCTGAAGTGGTATTCTATCTTTCGGCAATCGTAATTCGCTAGCAGCGAGGGATTTCTATGACGGATACACCCCCGGTCAGCAGAGTGCTGACGGACTTAAATATTCCCCACCGACTTTTTCGCCACAGCGGGCCAATCCGCTCTTTGGAGCAGGCGGCCCGCGAACGAGGGCAGCAGCCGGCGCAAGTTGTGCGCAGCATTGTTTTTCGCGTAGCAAAGAAGCAATACATCATGATCCTCATTGCCGGAATGGGGCAAATCTCGTGGCCTGCTTTGCGCCATTACCTGGGACAATCTCGCTTGACAATGGCCAAACCGGAGGAAGTGCTGGCGGTAACGGGATACCAGCGCGGGGCAGTAGCGCCTTTAGGATTGCCCAACCCGATGCGCATTCTGGTTGATGAAAGCGTGCTGGCGCAAGATGAAATTTCGCTGGGGTCTGGTGTGCCAGGTGTCGCAGTGATGATGCATCGGGCTGATTTAATGCGCGCGTTGGGCAAGGTGGAAGCGGTGCAATTAGCGGCTCAGTCTGGTTGAGCAATGATGGAAACATTGAAAAAAACCAAACCGAGTTTGCCGGCAAACGTTGGGCCGGTAAACTGGGCCGGCCCGGAAGATGCGGCATGTGGGTCCAGTGGATTAGTGCATTATGTTCAATTGCCGGATGGCGCGTATGCAAAAACCCCGCTGCCTGCGGTGGTGATGGTTCACGGTTGGGGGGGTGATGAAGCCGCAATGTGGATTTTTTCCCGGCTGGTTCCACCCGGTGTTGCCATTATCACGCCTCGCGCCCCGCTTGATTTGTCCGGCGGCGGCGCGATTTGGTTCAAATATAATGCTATTACCCGTGCGCCACACTTCGGATCACTTCAAGCAGGCATAGAAACTTTACGCCGGTTTGTTGCCTGTTTGCCTTCACAGTACCCTATCGACCCGACCCAAATTGTGCTGGTTGGCTTTAGCCAGGGGGCAATGGTGAGCAATGCGCTTGCGCTCACTCGGCCAGAACTGGTGTGCGGGGTGGTGTCGCTGGCAGGAGCCATTCCGCCAATGCCACCAGATCTATTTGCCGTTGTTCCCGATTTATCTGGCTTGCCCGTATTCATTGCCCATGGCGTGCGCGACAATATGGTTCCTTTGCGTGCGGCTCAGCAGGCGCGGGACCAATTTGTGCAGTTGGGGGCACGGGTTACCTATGGTGAATATGCAGTGGGACACAAAATGAATACGGCTGCAATGAAGGCGCTGGATGAATGGTTGGGAGAGACCATCGCCCCGACTGGCGATCATTGAACGGACAGCGGCGCTCACGACGCTATGGTTCTTCTTCAAATACCTCTGTTTCAAATACATAGAGGTCAGCGGTGCGCCAGGCATCAGGTGGCAAAAAGGCCTTTTGGCACACGGCACGTAAAAATTGCTCCCGATCCCAGCCGCGCCCGGTGGCAACCTGCGGTAGAAGCAGGCCTGCGCGTCGTTCCGGCCTCTCTTGTCGAATGAGCAGGCCGTGGCGTCCCACTTCAACGTCCTCAGGGCGAGCAATTTTTTCCGGCGGTGACAGGACAGAGATTTCAATCAATAAGTCATCCAGTTCAGCGGCTGTTACGGGGGGGAAACGATAATCTCGTGTGGCGGCGGCAATAGCGCACTGTTGCACCAACTGATAGAGCGGTTCGCTGATGTCTTCGACACGCCCCACACAGCCGCGCAATGTTTTGTCGCGTTTCCACAGGGTTACAAACAGGGGAGATTGTTGCATCAACGAGGCATCGATACGGAGCACTTCGGGCATTGGTTGTTGGGTGAGGTAGCTGGTCAGCGCATCACGGGCAATTTGCAGAAGGCGTTTTTTGTCGGTATCATTTAAATGAAGGGGTTGTGTCATTAAAGCCTCCTTTGCTGGTTTTCATCTTATTGCACTCTAATTGTCACTGGATACGTGCGATTTGTCAACTGATATGACGTTTTCGCAGCAATCTTCTTGATGATGGCGTGGAGGAAGCTATGGAAATATTGGGCATTGATATTGGTGGTTCCGGGATTAAAGGTGCACCGGTGAATATGGAAACAGGCGAATTGACTGCCGCCCGCTTTCGCTTGCCTACGCCACAACCATCTACCCCAAACGCCGTGGGCGATGTTGTGGCCGCGGTTGCCCGACATTTTAATTGGCAGGGACCAATTGGATGCACCTTCCCCGCCGTTATTCAGAACGGAATTGTGTTGAGCGCCGCCAATGTGAATAAAGCGTGGCTTGGCGCACCTGGCGAGGAATTGTTGGCACAAAAAACAGGTTGTCCACTGATTTTGTTGAATGACGCCGACGCTGCAGGAATCGCTGAAATGGCATTTGGGGCCGGGCAGGGACACCGGGGGGTGGTGATGATTTTGACGTTGGGTACCGGCATCGGAAGCGCTATTTTTACCAATGGTCATCTGGTGCCCAATACTGAACTGGGACACCTTAAGTTGAAGGGGAAAGACGCAGAGGCATGGGCTTCAGATCGGGTGCGAAAAAGCAAGGATTTGGATTGGAAAAAGTGGGTGTATCGGGTTGACAAATATTTGGCTAGACTGGAAACGCTGTTTTCCCCAGATTTGTTTATTATTGGGGGAGGCGTGAGCAAAAGACACAAGAAATTCTTGCCTTTTCTCAAGCGACGCACGCCTGTTGTGCCTGCCCAATTGCTCAACGAAGCTGGAATTATCGGCGCAGCATTGGCCGCCAGTAAATTATTGGTTGCCCCTTCCCCTACAGATGGAAAATGAACAACGTTGCCGAACCTGCAGCTACCCGTCCTCGCTTTAATCGTTGGCACCGTTTGCTTTTGATTGTGGCAATATTCATTGTCACAATATTTGTTTTGTTCCCTCCTGTCGATGTGGAAGGCAAGGCGCACGTTATTGGGCATGCTATTTGCCATCAACTACCGTCACACTCATTTAGTATTGATGGGCATCAGTTGCCGTTGTGTGCGCGCTGCACGGGGATCTATTTGGGGGCACTGATGGGGCTGGGGGGATTTTTGCTGCTTCATCGTCCGCTGTCGGTTAAGTGGCCGCCACCGTTGCTTCTGTTCAGTCTTCTTTGCTGTCTTTGTCTTTTTTGTG
>CAYPUV010000004.1:0-43738 GCA_964413895.1 uncultured Anaerolineaceae bacterium | reverse complement strand
GTCCACCATCGAGCCATCGTTCATCCAATGGAAATTCCTGCTCTGCCAACCAGATTGCCGCCGGATGCAACGGTTCGCCGGGCGAAAGACGCCGTTCATACAGCCACAATGTTCCGCTGGCAGGCAGGGGTATTTGTTGCGCCATTAGCGGCGGGTTTGCCAGCAACACGGTGGCAGGCACAGCAACACGCTGATTCCCCACCAGCCACACCGAAAACGCCAGCGGGTCGTCACGGGGCGGCAACGACACCCACAGCGCAGCGGCGGGGTCGGCGGCGGTCAGGTCTGTCAGCACGGCGGCATCGGCGGGGACTTGCGGACGGGCGGCAAAATGCGCCGCACCCAGTAAAAATTGTCCGGTCAGCCACGCCGCCAGCAGCACTGCCAGCCAGACGGACATCGTTTTTGTGCCACGCCAGCCAGCGAGCAAATTGCCGCCGGCAAGCAGAGCGAGAATCGCCGGCGGGAGCAGGAGATATACTTGTACCGGCAGACCATCGGCAGGGATGAGCCAGATGGGCTGGACGGCGAATTTTCCATCCAGCTTAAAATAGATTGCCAGCGCCCCAAAAGCGATGGTCGCCCACAGTACGGTGCGGGGCAGCAGCCCACGCCGCATCAAGGCCCAGGCAATCAAGGCAGTGAGCGCTGCCAGCAGCAGCCCGTTGGTGAGCAAACCCAGTTGCAGGGCGTTCAGGCCGGGCAAACGGTGCGCCAGCCACATCAGCGGGACAAAAATCCAGGTCAGCGATTCGCCATACGTCAGGTAGAAGTTGCCGTCGCCCTGCCAATTGCCGGGTGTGTTTTCCATCTGCGCCGACCACGCCAGTTGATTGATATCGGCATGGCCGCGCAAGGCCAGATTGTTGGCAGCGGTGAGCATCCCCAATTCATCCAGCGATGAAATTTGTCCGGGGAAAACCAGGAGGTAGGCGGCAAAAAAGAGCAACCCCGCCCAAAACGAAAAATTCGGCAGAGGCATTTTGGTTTTGATGTTTAATTTTAAATTCAATGGCTTATTCATTGAAAAATGCCTTTACAATAGGCGCGTTCATTTTTCATTCTGCTGCGTGAAACGTGAAAAAATCACGCATCACGTTTCACTCTTCATTTTTCACTGCCACCGTTCCCAGCACGACAAAATCATCCAGTGGCAAGTGGTTTTCGCCATCCAGCACCGGCAACCGCGCGCCGGTGGCAGGCAGGTACAACCCCACCACCACCCGATAATCGGCGGGAGGCAGGTCGGCGGGCAGGGAGATTTCCAGCGGGTCGATGATGCATTCTCCCACTGCCCAACTGGTGGTGGGCTGTTTGCCGTTGGCCGGAATGCCATCGTGCTGCGCCACCACCTCGCCCTGCGCGTCCAGCAGATGCACAAACACCGCGTAGACTTCGCGCATGTCGCCGCGCCCCTGCCAGTAGAGAGTTAGCGGTAAACTTGCCGCGCCGGCAAAAACGCCGGACGGCATTTCAAACCCCACCAACGCCAGTTTATCGTCAAAATTGACATCGATCAACTTTCCGGCAATCGGCGGGCGCTCAAACTGCCGATTTTCTTTCGGCTGGACAACGGGACCACCAAGCGTTAAGCTGTCTCCGGCGGGCAAAATCCAGCGTTGTGCGGGCAGCCGACTGCCATCGCCACGGAGCCAACGCACCCGCACCGATAGCGCGCCGTCACCAGTGGGAGCTTCGGCAGGGACAACCAGATCAATCTGCTGGCGCACCTGCTGATTTTTGCGCCATGCGGTTGTTGCGGTGGAAATGCGCCAATCGCGCCAAACCGTACCCCTGCGGTCAACCATTTCGACCAACAACGTATAATCTTCCGCCGGAGATTTCAGCGCGCGCCACACAAAGCGCACCGGGTAGCCTTTCCCCTGTCGCACGCGCCGCACGCCAAATTCGTAACGGTCAAGAGCGATTTCGCCGCCAAAACGAGTTAATCCAACCTGACCCACGGGTGGCGCAACCGTTACTTGCACTGCTCCCAGTTCCAGCACCCGACGGCCGTCCTCCAGCAGCCACTCCTGCCCTTGCTGGTGGTACACGGCCAGTTGCAGGCGGTACACGCCAGGGAGCGTGCCCAACGGCAGTTCTACCGAGTACGCACCCACCAACGGCTGCCCCGCCGCAATGGTCGGCGCGGGAAACCAGCCGGGGCGGAGGACATCATCTTTTTGGGCAATGATGGTATTTTCGCCCTGCACCAGCCGCAGGGAATAATGCGCCTCGGCGGGCAGTTCAGCCAGCGCCTGCCACGACAGGTACACGGTCATTCGTCCCCCCGCTGCAATTTTAGACGGAAATTGTGCTCCCCGCAATTGCAGTCGGTTGCCAAACGTGGCCGTCAACGGCGTGTCCAGTTGTGGCAGCAGTGAAGTGGGGTTGGCGGTGGGCAGCGCCAGTCGCACCAGCCGCCCCCAGGGGATGACCTGATAGCGTTCCATGACCCCTGGCTGCCAGTCATCCAGCACCGGACCGGCAATGTACAGCGGCTTCCCCTGCGCCAGCCAATCGGCGGCGACAGCTTCGGTGGGGGGGTACAGGCCGGGCAGGTCGGCGCGGCGATGTTCAACGTGCTGCATGTACCACATCGATGTCAGATCGCCCCAGGTTGCCATAATACCCGCATCCGGTTCCAGCGGATGCTCGAGGGCGTCGGCCCAGTAATCGCGGCTGGATGTGTCCCACTTGTGGCTGAGCCAGTTCAGGTTGAAACGAGCGTGCTGAATCGGCAAAATGAATATCAGCAAGAAAATGAGACTTTTCAAACCGAATTTTATCCACCGCGAATGAGCAATTTTGAATTTTGAATTTTGAATTTTGAATTGAAGCGCAGCGACCACCCCTCCGGTGAAAAGTACGAAAATCAAATTACTGGTGAGCAGAAAGGCGTTTTGCTCGCCGCGCCCGTAGGTCAGCACAAAGGGAATGGGCAAAGCGAAGAGCAAAATCAGTGGCCCAGCCCAGCGACGCAGGGGTTGCCATAGCAGAAACACCGCCAAGCCGGGAAATCCCCACCCAACGCCGGCCCAGCCCCAATCGATGGGCATCAATCGCCCCAAATACACCGCCCACAAATCATGTGGCACTTGCCCCCAACGGGTCGCCACCCCGCCGGTAAAATCGGCGGCGGTGAAATAGCGCAGCCAGCCAGACAGGCCAGAATGGTAAAAATCGGCCAGCAGGCCTTGCCGAATGGCTCCTGTCCGCCCCATTTGATGAATGAGCCACTCGCCACGCAGGGGGATGTAGAGGTACAGCGCGGCAGGCAGGACAAATGCCGCCAATACCGCCACCATTTTTTTTATACTCAACCGCCGGCGGGTATTTTGCCAAAACAGCCACACAAAGCCCGGCAGCAGCAGTACGGTAGTGCTGTGTACGCCAAGTTGCAATCCCAGAAACAACGCGCCGAGGTGGAAACGGTAGCGATACAGCCACGCGCCGAGTTTCGAGTTTCGGGTTTCGGGTTTCGGGTTTCGGGGCAATGTAAGCAAATACAACACAATAGAAAAAAGGAGAATGTTCAGTGTGTAAATTTTGGCTTCGGTGGCCCAGCGCCAAAAAGTCGGCAGGGTAGCGAAGAGGAGCACGCTGCTCACTGCCGCCAGCCGATAGTGCAGGATGTGTCGCGCCACACCATACAGCACCGGCAGCACCAGCGCCGCGCTCAGCGCCGAAAAAAGGTTCATGCGCCACGCAATTTCACCCACCGGGAACAGCGCCAGCCACAATTTTGCCAGCAGAATATAAACCGGGTAACCGGTGGGGTATGTCACTCCCAGCACAACCGGGGTGTACTGAAACAAGGCAGCATCGCCATTGAGCACCGTCGGCGCAAGCGTAAAGGTATAGGCCATCAGTCCGGCGACAAAAATCGCCAGACTAATGAAAAAGTCAGTTCCACCCGCCACGCTAAAAGCGTGAGCTACATATTTACACTTCATTCTTCATTTCTCACGAACCACATACACCATCCCGGCCAGCCGATAGAATTTTCCCACCGGAACAAGATTGCCCGGCAGCACATCGTTGCCCGTGACTGGCAAGCGCAGCGACTCATCCCACGGGTCGGCCTGGGGATTATCACCACTCCGAGAGATACCAACAGCGTACCCAAATCGTCGGTGCTTGCCGTCGTCCGTCCACCAGGGCAGCGTGTTGAAGCGTACTTTGATAATTTTGCCCGCTTGCCAGAGATGCGTTGGCCACCACACCAACACGGGCTGTTGAAAGATGGTTGCTCCTTCCGGTTCATTATTCTCGTTAAGGAGGTACAAGCGCAAAAAATAATCCTCAGCAGGCTGTTTCAGTACCCGAAAATAGAGTGTCATTTGCGGCTCGGCGGCCCGGTTCAGGTGCGTTTCCATTCCCACCAAAGACACAAAATCGCCGAAGCGTGCTATTGCTGGAGCATCGAACCAGTTTTCAGTAGCAAAAAGGAATTTCTGAAATCCTTCCTGCGTCGGCCTCCGCACTGCGCCACGTTGCAACAGTAAGTATCCATCTTCATCGGTCACAATACCAAAATTGTGATTGTAAATCATCGAGCTCAAAAAATTGGCCTGGGCATTGTTCCGATTGACAAATTTAGGGTGAGAAACATCCACAAAAATATAATCCGCCGTGGCGGGAAAATCGCCCTGCCAGATGGATACCTGCCGCCGCTGGCTGAGGTGTGGCTCCAGTTCGGCCTGCGCCACCACGCTTGCCGAGGGAGGAATGCTGGCTGCAATTTCATCACCCAGGCGATGATGCACCGTGAGTTGCGGGTTGTGGAAAGGCTTGCTCAACGGCGAATAACCCCGCAAATAATGGTAGCCCAATATGGCTACAATGAAAAATGCAAAATGTAAAGTGTAAAATGAAAGCCGTCCATATTGCATTTTGAATTTTGAATTTTGAATTCGCCGCAACCCGTCCGCCACGGCCAGCGACACGAAGGGCAGCATCGGCGCGGCATAATGCCAGGTTTCCAACTGCTGCTGCAAGGGGTTGTTGCTGAGCAGGGTGATTGCCAGCGCGGGGGCTGCCAGCGCAAAAACGGGCAGGCCCAGCACGTTCAAAAAAGCAAACGGTAGCGTCACCATTTTCAAGGCTGATAGGCTTGCAGGGCGCACCAGCAAGCGCCACACTACCAGCGGTTTGGTCAGCGGAGACAAGGCAATCTCCAATGGATTGTCTCCCAACGCGGGGAAAAACCCCACGTAGGCCGACTGTCCGCCGCCGGTGCGGAAGGCCGGGATGACCATCCCAAACGCCACCATCGCCCACACCAGCCCCAGCACAACTATCCCCCCGCCGAGCTTCCACTGGCGGCGGATAAGCATCAAATACAGTCCCACCATCAGCACATGCAAGGAAATGTCTTCTTTGGTGAACATAGCGAGAATTAAAAAGAGGATGGCAGCAGCAATGCCCCGCGCGTAATTCGTAATTCGTAATTCGTAATTTTTAAGCTGGCGCAAGCCAACTGTCACATCGAGAAAATACAGCGCCCACAGCATAAACAGCGGCGAGAGGGCGACGGCGTGGAAATCGAACAGGTTCACCGCTTCGGTGGCGGGAAGCAACAGGTAGGCCACCGATACTGCCAGCGCGCCCCAATCGGATGCCAGCCAGCGCCGCGAAATCAAAAATAGCGGCCATGCCGCCAGTCCCAGGGCGATGGTCTGCACCCACAGCAGGGTCAATGGGCTGGGGAATAGCCAATACAGCGGAACCAACAGGAACAGGATCGGCTCAACATGCAACCCCATCCGGTTCAGGCTGAGTTGCGGGACAGTGGTCAGCGCCAGTCCGCGCCCGTGCGCCGCGTTCCACATGGCCTGGTCGTAATTGCCCAAATCCAGCGCGCCCGTTTCAAATGCCAGATGTTGGCGGGTGGCAAGAATACCGAAAGTGATGATGTAGGCAGCAATGGCAAGCCAAAGTATGGTGCGATTAAAATTGAAATTAAAATCCGAAACCCGAAACCTGAAACTCACTGTCCCACCTCCGGCTGTGCCAGTTGCAGGCGATTATCGGACACGGGCAAGTCAGCAGAAACGGGCAGCCGGCTCCCAGTGAGTGGATTGTACAACCCTACCCACACAGTGTGTTGTCCTGCTTTACGCGGGATGCGGTAGCTATCGGCAATCACTTCCCCGACCATCCAGGTTAAGGTTGACCGCGTGCCACTGGCAGGGATGGAATCTCGCTGGGCGACGATTTCGCCCGCCGGATTGGTGATGTGCACAAATACCTTCAGGTCATCCGTGGGTATGCGGTCGGCGCGCCAGTACAAAGTCAGGTCAAGCGCATCGGTGGTGGTGGAGAGCGTGTACCCCGCCAGGGCAATGGCCTGGTCCGTGCCAAAACGGGCAGCGGTAGCGTGGGCATCGGCGGGCAGGGTGAAGGTGTGCGCCTGCGCCCGCACCGAAACCATACCCAGCGCCGTCTCGCCGCCGCCGGCAACCCGCGCCAGCAGCGTGTAATTGCCGGGGGGTGTAGCGGCGGGAATGCGGACGGTGACGGTCTGTCCCAAAATTTCACCGCGCCGCCACTGGCTGGTGGGGTAATTTTCTGCGCCTATCGGCACGGTTGCCAGCGGAATTTCGGTGCCATCCACCGCACGAGCTATCAACGATACGGCGTAATCAGGGTTGAGTAATTTTTCTGCCTGCCAGTAGAGCTGAAATGATTTTCGATAGCCGGGCAGCGTTTCAAAATCATCAAACGTACCGCCCAACAGAGTCAAGCCATCCGCCAATTCTTTCGACTGATAACTGACCACTGATGACTGACCACTTTCCGCCCACCCCTCAAATTCCTCCCGCGAAACAAGTTCTTTCGGCGGAGTGACTGTCACCTGCCCCACCTGCTTCACCTGCCCAAATACCGCGCCGGTGTTGAAATCATACATCTGCACATCAAAATGATAGTCACCGGGCGGAATGGCGGGATCGACGGGCAAGCGATACTCATCGCGGATAATATCGCCGGGTTGCCATTTGTCGGTGCGCACCAGCCCGCCGATGGGCAGCCGGTCAGCCTGCCCCCATACTTGCCCGGCGGAGTCAACCAGGCGCAAGGAAACGTTCAGGTCGGGCGGCAGGGGGGCCGTCGGTTGCCAATAGAGCGTCACCAGGAGCGCACCATTTTTGAAGGTGGAAACGTCCATTCCCTGCAACAGCAGGCTCATATTCAGGGGTCTATCCAGCTTTTGGGGAACATCATCAGGCATTTTTCGCCCAATGATGGGGCCGGGATAAATCCAGGCGTAATCAATGCCGCCCAGGGTGATGACTTTTTCGGGCTGACGGTCGGCAAAATAAGCCAGCAGTTCTGCGGTGGGAAATCTCCGTTGCACCTGATTGATGTAAAAAACGGTGTAATCGGCAGTGAGTGCGGGTTTGTTGCTCGCCAGGTCAACCGTATTCCCCACAAAATACGGGGCGAACTGCCAACTATACCACGCCGCCACCCTCAAACGAGGTGCATCGGGTTTTTGATTGAGATACGCCGCTGCCCGATCAAGTCCTTCGCCCCAGCCGATGACCACGTATTCGGGCGCGGTGCGGCTACCCCCCAACAACGGGTTGAAGTAATTGAAATAGTAAGGGTGGAAAGACAAAACTTGCCCCACCTGCACCAACACAACAATCGTCAGGATCACCTGTCCCCATCGCTGAGAGAACGCTTGTACCAGCGTCCATAGTGCCACTGCCGCCAGAACATCCAGCACGGGGAAAATGGGCAGCAGATAACGCACCCCGCGTCGTCCCACCATCGACACCACCACCAGAAAGATGATGATAAATGCCCACAGCGCCAGCGTCATCGGCAGTTGCTGCGTCGCAAATGATTGTTTCTGGCGGCGAAGATCTTTCGCCCCCACAACTACCAGCCATCCCCCAACTACCATTCCGATGGTAGTCAGGGGGGTGAGGCTGAAGGGAAATGCCACCAGATAGTACCAGGGGCTGCGGTCAGTGACCAGTTTTCCCCAGAATAACCCGCTGGATGGATGCGGTGTGTTCAATGCAACCATAGCGTTCTGAACAATCTGCATCAGTGCAAAAACAGGTTGGGTCCACAGAGAGGGCCAGAAAGCGAAAAAGGCCAGTCCCGCTATCAAAGCCCAACTCCCCAGCGCTACCAGCCAGCGGCGGCGCAAACCGGCGCGGTCCGTCGGGGCAGCCGCAACAAAAGCGCCACCGCCCACCAATAGAATCGGCGCCAGCAACACAGCGGGTGTTTTGCTCAAAACAGCCAATCCTCCCAGCACGCCCGATGTCACCAGCCACCCCCAGTGACCCTGCTTGAGATACACCAGAAACGCCAGAAATGAGGTGAGCATGAAGTAGGCCAGCGGCGCATCCACGTGGATGATCCGCGAATTTGCCAGAAAAAAGGGATCGCAAGCGACAAGCAAAATTGCCAAAAATGCCATTCGCTCTGGCAGCAAACGACGCAGCAAAATGAAAGCCAGGGTTATCATAATGCTGGCAGTCAGCACCATAGGTAGCCGAACCGCCACAATAAAATCAAGTGGCTGTTGCCGTACCGTTGTCAACATTGCTTCAATAGCTGATCCGGCATTGAAATTCTTGGCGATAAAAGGCAAGAAAACGTGGTGGCTGTATGCTGGACCTGGGTTTTCTACTATCGGCAGAAGTGGAGACGCTCCCCCCCAGGGGAACAGTTGCACAATCCAATATCGTATCCACAACCCCAATGCGCCCAGCGCCATTGTGGGGACACCAGGATACCCCAACACCAACATTCCAGCCCAATTTTTGTGCAAAACCGCTTGCAGAAACTGACTGGCAAACTGAAGCTGGTCGTCCTCATCGGCGGTGAGGAAAACGGTCAGTGAAGTAACGCGGGGCAGTAACGCCAGCAGAAAAACAAGTATCGGCAAACCGTAGCGATATGTCCATTTATAATGAATAACGGCGCGTAATCTTTGGTAGATGGTCACTCGTCTTTCGTCTTTCGTTTTTCGCCACTAGAGAATGCTAAATCTGTCAGCCGGATAAAATTAGTCCCATTTTCGGCTACGGGAAGCCGCTCTAATGTTTGTAAATTGTACATGCCGGTGATAACGGTGTACGTTCCGGCAGGCAAGTCGGCGGGCAGGGGAACGTCCACCTGGTCGGGCACAAATTCTCCTACCGGCCACTGACTGGTGGGGAAATAGCCGTGAATGGGTTGACCGTCCATTTGCGCCGCCAACTTGCCCCGCGAATCAAGGACTTGCACAAAGACGGTAAAATCTGTGGGCACCGGCGCTGTCGCTTGCCAGTACAACGTTAGGGGCAAGCTGCCGCCGGGACGAATTTGCGACGCATCCACGCTGAAGCCCCGTAATTGAATGGCCTCGCCCAGCCGCACAGTTTGTGGATTGGGAATTGGCGCGCCGGGGGGTAGTTTGCGGCCAAAATAAAGCTGATGATCATTGTCCCAAATTTTATGCACCCAAAAATTTTGTTCTGCCCAAGCCAGATAATCGGGCAACCAGGGCAATCGTAACGCCCAATTCGCTACCGCTTGCACATCATAATCCTCAGACATCTGAATGAGCCGGTCTGACGATTGCCGCCCGGCTTTGATGGCCACCAGTGCGATGTCGCCCAGCGGCGGGGGCGTGCGACGGTTTGCCAGCAAGGCAAACAGCTGGCTGTCGGTCACCACAAAATCGGTGGGGCGCGTGACCTTGTTCAACATGCGGGCGGCTTCCGCTTCTCTGCCGCCGGTGGTGATGTCCAGCCAACCCTGATTTAAATGAATCAAGTTCGGGACGCTGAACAAAGTGCCTAACACAAGGCCCGTACCCAAAACCAATGTTGAACGGCGTTCCGTAAAACGTAAATCGTAAAACGTAAATTCGATAAATTCAACCGCCAACAAAATGGCGGGCGGCAGCAAAATGATGGAATGGTGCGGGAAAAGGGGGCTGTGCCACATCAACAAGGCAAAGTCTCCCAGCAGCCACAATGCCCAGGCCTGGGCGCGGGGTCTACGCGCCGAAACCAGCAGCCCGGCCCCGGCCAATAGCCCCAGCCCCCACAGCGGTTGGGCAAAGGCCATCAACATCTGCCAGTTTTGCTGCCAGTCCCAGGGGGCAACGGCGCGCAGGTCGCTTCTGAACAGAATTACCTGGTTATAAAATGCAGTCCAATTGAAAAAACTGATCACCACAATCAGCGTCGCAAGCAACGGCAGGGCAAAAGCCAGTCCGCCCATAAACTTATTACGCCACGATTTTTCATTGCGCCAGATGAACCAGGCGATGGGCAGGACGGCAGCGGGATAGAGTGTTTTTATCAGCAGGCTGATTGCCAATGCCAGGCCAGCAAGGGCCAACCAGCGCTGGTTGTGGCCGGCAAAATAAAGCCAGCCACCCCACACGGCCAGCACAGCGAACAGTGAGGCCGGGATTTCGGCCATCACCTGCCGGGAAAGCTGGAAGAAAGGTGTGGGGAGGACCACCATCGCCAGCGCAGCAAATGCGCCCGGCCAGCCGGCGATTCGATGCGCCAGCCAGCCCAACGCCAGCGCCAGCAGGGCAAAGGTGGCCATAATCGTCATTCGGCCGCCCACGATGCTGAATCCGAACAATTTAAAAACCAGCGCCAACCCCTCAATAAAAAGGGGGGCAGAGACTGAATGGGTTTGGCTGTACAACGGGTAGCCATCGGCCACCAGCCGCGCCCACATCAGGTATGCTCCTTCGTCGTTGTTGAGGCCAAAGGCATCTATATTGTTCAAACGCCACAGCATTGCCAGCATCAGTATCGCCAGCCAGCCGAGGATTAAAAATGTTTTTCGTTTCATTCATTAACCCAACTCATCCCCCACAGAAACACGCAAAAGCCATCGAGACTGTTTCCTCGCTGGCTTTTGTACAATGTTTCCCCAAAATCTATCGTTGCCGCCCAAATTCTACCAGTCTCCAATACGCCGGTCGCGCCTTCAAATCCGGGTACAGCGGATAGGTAATACTCCAGTAGGTTTGCTCATCATTCTCAGTCCAATCGACATCGGCCAGATAGATCAGATTCATTACACCAATCCAGGGCTGCCAATGCTCTGCGGCATACTTGTAGGCGCGAATAATATAATCGCCCTGTTCTACTTCACTGACAGCATGCCAGTGGTACGGCGAATCTGGGCGTGGGTCAACCGTCCAGCCGAATTCCAGTACCACCACGCGCTTGTCCACATCGCCATTAACTTCCATCACTTTGCGCACATCTTCAATGTGCCGGAATGAGTAAATACGTTTCGCTTCCGGCGGGCTGGGGTCACCATTGTTCAGGGTGGGATCGTTGGCCACCACGTCTGGGTCTGTCTCTGGAGCCACTTTATACCCTGCGCCGTGAACACCCAAAGCGTCAAAGTAGGGTTTCGCACCCGCATCGTACATACCCTGCACAAATTTAGTGTCGGGCATCGCTACATTATCGTCGCGACTGGTGGGAGCCAACCCAGCAGTGATGACCCAGGCACTGGGGTCAACCGCTTTGATGGCCTGATAGGCTATCTTCAGCAGGGCGGTGTACTCGGCGGGGCTGGGGGGGCGATCGCCCCACTCGCGAGCCAGGTTTGGCTCATTCCAGATTTGATAGGCATCAATGCGACCTTTGTAACGCGTTGCCAGGGCGGTCAGAAAATCGGCCAGGTCCTGATAGTTGTCCGGCGGGCCAAGTTCCGGATAATTGCCGCCGGCCCATGCTGGTTGAGTGCTGATGCGAGCAATTACTTTCAAGCCGTGCGAATCAATTTGGTCCATCATACGGTCGGTGTTGACCCAGTCAAATTGTCCTTTACCTGCCCCTTCAATTTCTCGCCAGGAAAAACCTTGCTTTACCCAATTGAATTTTATATCGTTGATGAGACTCAGGTCACGCTCCGCCACTTCGGGACGCCAATAGAGAAATGCCTGAATCCCATAATCGGGCGCAGCCATCGGCACAAGGCCGTTAACTTGCACAGCAGGTGAGGGAGTTGTGGGTTCGGCGGGTGGGTTGGGCGCTGGTGGTTGAGAGGAAGCGTTGGGCTGCGCCGTCGCCGTCTGTGCCTGCTGAGGCTCGGCGTTGGCCGGCGGCGGTGGGGTCGGCGTGGGGTCTTGTACCGCTGCAGACGGTTGCCCTACCGGAGTCGCAGTGACAAAAGAAACCACGCCCAGTGTAGCGGTGGGCGCCGTTGGTAATTTCGGTGTTTGGGGGTCGAAAAAGAAAAGTGCAAAAACCACAAATCCAATGGCACAAATAACGGCCAGTCCAATACTGGCCCCAAAAACAACTGGGAGCCAGCTCCTATTGGTTGATTTTTTCTGCACTGGACCGATATTCGGTGGTTGATTTTGTTGCATTCTCTAGCTCCTCTAGAACAAAGATAGGGGATTGAGAGATACGGAAAATCTCACTCTCCAAATCTTTAAAGTTGACGTCACCATTTTAAACAAGGTTGGTAAATATCCAAATCAGATAATGCTAAATATCTCCAAATTTGGGGGTTTACTCTTAAAATCAGCAAAATGGCGTATGAAATTAGATAAAAATAGCACACAGATAAATCAAAAGGGTGTGTTTCATTATGAGTAGGGACAGACCTTGCGGTTTGGCAAAAACGATTTCTCCGATGTGGCAACAGGTAGGGGTGGTTTGCGAACTGCCCCTACGGGGCACGTTATTGTGAAACTCTGTTCTACCCATTTGAAACACACCCAAATTAAAAAAATCTGTGTAACCTGTACCCTTATTATCCTGAACAAGGTTGGTTCAAATAGAATTTAATTTACAACTTTGATGGTAGCAACTTGCAGGGTGTCACCAATCGGTTGTCCCTGTTCATCAAAAATGGGTAATCGCTGCCAGGTGTTCGGGTTGTACAGACCAATGGTCAGGGGATAGTCTCCCGGCGGTGTGGCAGGGTCAACGGTTACGCGGAATTGTCCTTGAGCGAGCTGTCCTTTGCGCCACAAAGTTGTAGGCAACCGACAGGCAGGGTCTTCATCGCTTTGCCCCCATATTTGTTCCTTTTCAAGATGCACAAAAGCACGATACCGCTCAGGAATGTCTGCCTGTGCACGCCACTGCAAATCCACTTCAATCATTTCTCCCGGTGCTACGTCCTGTCGAGAAATGCTGTATCCCACCAAATCAATTGCATCACCAAAATACCAACGGCCTGAATTTTCCAGGCGTGGTAATCCCACAAATTGCTGCGGCTGGGCGGCGGCATCAAACCGGGGGGCAAGCTGTGCCAACGAATAGTCCGTTTCGGCCGGTTGAGCCGTTTTCCCAAAAATTAAGATGCGCGGCTTCCCTTCCACCATCACCTTCCCCCAGCGAGTGTAATTTTCAATCTCCGGGGGGCGGCCGTCGGCGGTATCAGCCACAAAATACACCTGTGGGTCATTGTAACATGAGCGCGGCGTTTGGAAAGTGTACCAGATCGGCACACTGAACGCCTCGTTTGCACTACGAAAATCGCTAGGGAACACCCTGGAATGCACCAACCACCCCACTGCCTTCCAGCCAATACGACGAGGCGCGCCGAACCACAGATAGCTATCGGGCAGCGAACCGTATACTAATCGCGTTGGATTCTGTTCCCAGTTGGCAAGGGTCTGCCGGTACTCAGAATCGGTGTGCCAAAAAAGGAGGGTCTGATAAAAAGCCAGGGCAACCAATAAAGCAATTCCGCTCAACATCAACCCGTAGCGTGCCACAACTCTGCTGCCCCACGCCGACCACAGTCCCCATGCTCCCATCGCAGCGAGAATGACCCACGCTGAATAAGCAATGTAAAAATGCGTGCCGGGTCGATCAACCAGAAAAACATACCCCGCAAACGAGCTAAACCACCACACCCACACCAGCGCCCCCGCCGAATCTCGACGGATAGTGACCCACCAACCCAACACTGCCACCAGCACCCAGGGCAGAAAAGCCAAATCCACCCACGGGAACATCCATGTATTGCGCAGCCAACCGGTGGAGGCAGCCAGCAACATCGTCAGCACAATCCCCAAATGCACCGCCCATTTTTTGGCATTGAAGAGTGGAAAAACCGCAGTTAACCCAAACAGCAGCGGCAGATACAACCGCGAATTGTACATTTCATCAAAATACTGAAACAATGGCAAATTATTGTAGAAACGATTGTCTCCAACCCGCGTTTCGGTAAGATATGATAGGGTATGAGCAAACTGCGGATCGCGCACATAGGGAATATAAAAGCTCGCCAGCACAGCCAACGCCAGTAACCCTGCGGCGGCAATCCAACCCAGCGCGGGAGCGATCTCCTTTCGTGCTTGCAACAGTATTATTCCCAGCAAATACAGCACCACCGGCACATACAACAGCGTATCGAAATGGGCCAGCAAGTCTATCGAAAGCATTAGCAGTCCGGGCACAATCCAACGCAGTCGTCTTTCAGTGAACGCTGTCCATAGCGCCCAGACGATGAGTGGCCCCAGCAGAAAAATGAGTGCCTGATACTGCACCATCCGCCCAAACCCCACCGAATAGCCATTCACTGCCATTAACAGCGCGGCAATGCTGCCAACGGTCCGATTGCGCAGCTGTCGCCCCAAAATATATATTCCCAATACACCGAACCCGCTGGCAAGCGTAAAAGGAAACCGGGTGATGGGTTCGGTGGCGCGATTGGTGGTGAGCCACACCATCACCGGCAGCAGCGTTTGCGCGGGTCCTTTTCTGTGTAAATAAATAGAGTAATCTTCCCCCGCCAGTACACGCGAGGCGAAACTTGCCACTTCAACTTCGTCCTCGTGAAACTCTGAATAGCCCATCATCGGCAGGCGAATGAGAAATGCCACACTCACCACTGCCAGCACCAACAGCAACTCCTGGCGAATCGCCATCAGCGGGGGTAACTGACTGCGCCGGATGAACGCTGTCGCCAGCAATATCAACACCAGCGTATTTTCCAGGGCCATCACCCCCCCCACCGCCACCCGTCCGGGCAAGTACACCAGATAAAGCATCCCTAAAATGCTCAGGCTGAAGCTCAACCCCACTGCCAGTGTCAGCCGTGCAACTAATTCAGCGGGATGGGGAAAAAACGCCTCAAGTAGCACCCAGCCAGGTAGCCCGAACAACAGGATGGTCGCCCCCACCAGTCGAATTTCGGGCGACAGGGGCAACAAGATCAGAATATCCGCCAGAAGCAACAGGGTGACAGGCGTTGCCCATCGTTTATTTTGAAGAAGTTTTTCCGTCATAGTGACACTCGCACAGTAACGCCAACTACACATAAATCGCCCCAGCGCAGAAACTGTGCCTTTATTGCAACTATTCAGCACTGCCGAATTTAGCATCCTGAGTACGCGAAGTGTGTATCGAAGGGTGCGGGAAAACGAGAATTTGGTTTAAACCGCACCCTTCGATACGCTCCTCCCTTTGGTCGGGGCTACTCAGGATGCGACACCTGAATAGTTACTATTTATTGTACTCGTTGCAAAATATGCACGGTAGTCAGCCGAATAGCATTGTCTGCAACCGGTTCACCGCTTTGAACGACGGGCACACGCTCCCCGGTTTGAAAATTATACATGCCCACCAACACCAAATAATCCCCCGGTGGCGCGTTGGGATCGATGACAATATCGTAGCGGTCGGCAAAGTGATACCCCGCCTGCCAGCGACTGGTAGGCATCAAATTATTGATGGGCTGATGATCCATCTGTCCATACAACTGAAGGTTTGGACCCAGGAGTTGGGTAAATACCGTCAAATCTTGCCTCACCGCTGCCTCAGTTGCCCAATGCAGGGTCAGAAACAGCGTGTCGCCGGGATATAGATTCGTCGGGAAAACATCAAAGCCGGTGAGCAAGATGTTTTCGCCCAGCCGGAAATTAGTGGCCTGCGTGGGAGGGAAGTTCTCTAGCAGCCGAAAGACACATGCCTCGCAAGGGATGGCACGATGTGCAAACGTTAACGCCCACCCATCCGGCAGGCTGGCAATTTCAACCTGCGAGCCATTCGTGGGAAATGCCGTTTCCAGCACATTTTTGTAGCGGCTGTACATATCTGGGGTGATGATAATATACTGCGCCCCGCGTGCCGTCAGATTTTTGGTGAGGTTTGTCAGCGATGACACATCAGGCGGATAGCGCAGAAAGTTGAGCTGGTCAGAAAACGCCCACGTGGGCAGCGTATTGCCAGACGGTCCCCACGCCACCGTTGTTTTTTCCGGTGACTGTTCTGCCAGCCAGCGCAGGGGGACGGCGGCATCCTCGTTGAAGACGCGGTCTTGGGCAAACACATTTTGAGTGAGCAAACTCTGCATTGGCTGAACCGTGGTGCGTACCGCCCAGCGCACCTGAAAAACGAACGCAATCAGCGCCAGCGCCAGGAGAATCCGCGCCCACCATTCTCCCCGTGCCGCGAGCCGATTGCCCCACCAAACAATCAGCGCCGCCACCAGTAGAAAAATCAGTGGGATGAGCGGCAGCAAAAACCGCTGGCCCAACGACACAATGGCACTGTACCATGCAAACAGCAAAAAAAAGATGGCGGCGGGCAACAAGGTTAGGGAAACTTCCGGCGTGTGGCGGCTGACAAAGGGTTTCAGTCTGCGCCAGAAAAAAAGTACCAGCAGCGCCAGCAGTGCAAACGCGTACCCGCTGATCGGTGACAGCAAAAAACGGTCAACTTTCAGGGTGCGGGTGGGATACAGCGTTTTCAGCAGAATATTACGCATTGCCTTTACCCCCCCCCATAGTCGCGCACCAATTTCGGCAGGGGTGTGTGATTGCAGGTAGCTGGTCAGCGTGGGTAAATTTTCAACGTTATCAATGTGCCATTCTTTCCAGTTGTCCATCCACATTTGATGTGTGATGGCATAATTAAAGGTGGGATTGCCAAAATGTATTGTATTGAAAACCCACAGCGGGCTGGCAACCGCACTGTAACTCAGCACAAATAACCAGATTTTTCTTGACCGGATAATCTGCCCACGATAGAACAGGGCGACAATCAACACAAACGAGCCCGCCAGTAATTGCCCCGTGCCCTTCGTCAGGTACGCCAGCCCGGCCAACACGCCTGCAAGCACCCACCAGCGCAACCGGGCATCAGGTTGCAGCGCCCGCACCATCGCAAAAAATGTCAGCACAAACAACAACGTCAGCAGCGATTCCACCAGCACCGACGCACTGTGTACAATAAACTCCACATTAATGCTCAGCAGATACGCGGCCAACAACCCTTCCAGCGTGCCGAAAAGTTTTTTACCCACCCCAAACAGGGCCAAAATTGCCAGCACGCCAAACAGCGCACTCAATAGTTTGGCGCTGGTGAAATATGTCCACTCGCGTTGCGCAAACAGTGCCAGAAACGCCGGATACAGGGGGTTGCGCGTGCCATCGGTGAGCATGCCGTGTTCGCGCAAATCCAGCCCCAGTTGCAACAACGCACTCTGGTCACCCAGTGCAGCATTGGAATTGGTCAACATTCGGGCATACACTTGCGTTGCGAATCTGCCGATCATCAATACCAACAGCAAAATGATGAGCCAGTTTTTGATTGAGGGCCATCGGGCCGTGAGTGATTGTTGCATCATTTCACCACAAATGGAATCGTTTGATAATCCTGCCCCTCAACCGTGAGCAGCCGCGCGCCATCCGCTGGATTGTACAGCCCCACCAGCAACGAATACTCGCCCGCCGGCAGCGGATTTTCCAGCGGGATGTTCACCGCTTCGGTCACAAATTCGCCATTCTGCCACAAATTTGTGGGATACGTGCCATTTTGCGGCGGCGAGTCGTTCTGTCCGCGCAGCGCGCCATCCGCGCCGATGAGCTGGGCAAAGCGCGTCCAATCGCCCCGTTCCGCGCCCACGCCCTGCCATGCCAGTCGCACCGAAACGCCATCCGCGGTGACATGCGGCTCATCATACCCCAGCAACCGCACCTGCCCACCAAAATCTGCATCTAAACGATGGTCTATCTTCGGCGCGGAGAATGCCCGCGCGAGCGGCGTGCCCTCTTGCATCCCCGCTACTTGTTTGAACCGTGCCAACTCAATCAGCGTGCGGTCGGCAGTAACGTGGGTGGCGAAAGCCGACGGCTGCACCTGCGGTATCCAGCGCGCGCCCACAGCCCAGGGGTCGGCAGCAGTGGTCACACCGATTGCCAGCCGGTAGCGGTCGCGGGCACGGGTGTCCCAATTGAGCCTATTGAAAGTGACTGCAATCGTTTCGCCCACCGGCCAGCGGTCGGTGGGGAGCCAGATGAGCGTGGGCGACATTTCCGCGCCAGGAGTTGCCCCCACGGGATTGCCATCCGCATCCAGCAAAAACAGTATCGGTGACAGGCCAGCGGGCAGCGGTTTCAGTGCCCGCCAATAGGTTGTCACCTGTACCGTTTCGGCGCGGTTAAAATGCAAATCGAAGCCGCTCAGCAGCAGTGAATTGTCAAATTGCACCGGCAGAGGATACTGTGGTTCGGTTTTTGGCTGCGTGAAAGCAAGAAATGGTCGGCTGCCGCCGAACGCTGAATGCTGAATGCTGAATGCCGATGCTGGCGGTTTCAACAACAGATACCCATCGGTTGCCCAAACTGTTTCATATTGCGGCCGCAACTCATCTCGAATATATTGCTGGATGCCGTTCTCGTTGGGCAGCGACGCCACATCGATCCAGAGCCAGTCATCGGAGGCGATGTTGGCAAAGGACTGGTGCAGCACGCGCCGATTGCTGACGTGTGGATTGAGGTTCAGCGGAGCAAAAAGGGGAACAGCGGCGGGAATTTGGGCGGCCATTTCCGCGCCGAGCCGCTGATGCGCGGCGACGGGTTGCCATTGGAAGGGGCGCGCCAGCGGGGTGTAGCCGCGAAAATAGTGGTAGCCGCCGGTGGCGGCAATGAAAAATGTAAAAAGCAAAAGGTAAAATGCCCTGTTTTGAATTTTGAATTTTGCCCTTTGAATTGTTTCGAGCGCAGCGAGAAACACAAACGGCACCATTGGCGCGGCGTAGTGAAACTCCTCCAGCCGCCACTGGAAGGCGTGACTGCTGAGCAGGTTAATTGCCAGCGACGGCAAAATGGGCAGCAGCGCCAGCGGCGACAACAGGGCCAGCCCGCCAACAGGGGCAAACAGCTGCCAGAAGTAGCGGGGCAAATTGACCTGCTGGAAATGCGTCCACAGCAGATTGGGCCGGACCAGCGCGTCCACCAGCCAGGTGTAGCGGTCACTCTGGATATTGCCGCCGGAGGCGAACATCGGTTGGACGAGAAAAATTGCCGCCAGCGACCATCCCATCCCCCCGAAAAAAAGCACGGCGGCGGGCTTCCGGCGGCGATACTTCAGCGCGATGACTACACCGACCATTGCCACCACCAGCCCGATGTCTTCTTTGCAAGCTAGCGCCAGCAAAAAGCTGATAGCTGATAGCTGATAACTGGCAGCCGCATTTTCACCGCCAGCCAGCGCTTTTTCCAGCCAGAAATATCCCGCCAGCAGAAACGTGGGCACAAGCGTCACCGCGTGAAAATCGAACATCACTGCTGCTTCCAGCGCGGGGTAGAGCAGGTACACTGTCGCAAGCGCCAGCGCGCCCCACGCGCCAATTTTGGGCCGGGCAATCAAAAACAGTGGCCACGCCCCCAGCGCCACCACCACCGCCTGCACAGTCAACAGCAACGTCGGGCCACCCAATCCCAGCCAATAAAAGGGCACAAACAGCAGCAGGATTGGCTCCACGTGCAGTGCCAGCCGATTGTTAAGCGGGGCCATGTTGGTGAACGCCAGCAATCGCCCGTGTGCCGAATTCCACACCGCTTGATTAACATTCCCCAAATCAAAGCCGTTTGTTTCAAATGCGGCGTGTCGATTCAGCGCCAGCACGGAAAACAGGGCGGCGAACAAGATGATAACAAGCCACAGCATTGCCTTCGCAGCGGATTTTTGGTGATTGGTGGTTGGTGATGGGTTATTGGAGATTGGAGATTGACCAATCGTATTTTTCACTTTTCACTCTTCATTATTCACTGTTATTTCCCCCAGCTCAACCATATTTTGCATGGTCGTATCACTGGGAACCCAGAGGCGCTCGCCGGTTTCCAGCCGGTACATTCCCACACGCAAGCGATACGTGCCAGGAGAGAGATCGAGGGTGCTGGTCTCCCGAATAATCTCCCCGACCGGCCAAAGGGTAGTGGGATACACACTCCCCAATGGGCGATGGTCAACCTGGGTGACAGGTTTCCCTGCCACAGTCTGCACATTCACAAAAACGGTGTAATCGAAAATAACCGGCTGTTGTGCCTGCCAATACAGGGTTAGCCGATTGCCTTCCAGCGTGTACCCCAATAGTTTCAGTTGACCGGGATCGCCCGCTGTGCCAACCAGCAGAGCAGCGGCGGGGACAACAGGGTCAGGGCGCAATCGTCGCGCATTGGGCAGCGATTTGAGGACGATGACGCCGTTGTCTTCGCGCACAAATTTAGTTTGCGCCAGAATATTCTGCATAAATAGCGGCCGATAATACTGCACCAGCAACCCCCAACGCTCCAGCACCAGCCACACCGACTGGCTAGACAGCACGGCGTTCAGCTCATCCAGGGTGTGAATCCACGGTGAGCCAAGCCACCGCTCTACCTGCCGACCATCGGGACGGGTTAAAATGCGATAGTCGTACACCCCGCCCGCCTGCACGGCGTAATAATCATTTTCACCCAGATAGTAGTGTGCGGCAGCAGGCGTACCGGTGAGTACCACATCGCCAGGCTGCCAGTGATTGGCCACGTAAGTGAACGCTGTTGCATAATCTTCCCCGCTGTCTGCCAGCAAATCAGCCACTTGGTTATGCGAATACCCCCCCAGCGCCAACACCGCCAGCGCCAGGGCTGCTACCTGAACCCCTATGTGCCGCCTCCAGGCGGCGCTCAACCAGTGTCCCCCCAGCGTCATCCCCCGCGCGCCGAGCAGCAACAGCGCCGGCAACAGCATAAACAGGTACTTGTCATCTCGACGGTCGGGCGCAACCAGAAAGAGCATCACCCCGGTGGTGACAACCAGTATCCCCGCCAAAAACCCAACCGCCAACCGCTGCGAGCTGAACCCTGAAACCTGAAAACCGATAGCGACCAGCGCAAACAGGCTGAACGCCAACGCCGGTGGTTGAGTGAAAAACGGCGCCAGCGTCCGCCAGCTCCCCGCCACGTCCAGTGATAAGTGGGTGTAAATTTGCACCACTTGCCAGATACCGTCGATGGGATTGGTTTGCTGAAGGGGTGCAATTCCCTTCGGCTGGCCGGCCCGCTTTACCAAAAACGCCACCAACACCGCCCCGGCAACCGCCATTAGCCACAGCCAAACCTGCCAATCGGTCACCCGGCGCCGTTTTTGTCGCCACAGCACGCCAACTTCTGCCAGCACCAGCGAAGGCAGCAGCGCCACTGCAACAAACTGGGTGAGTAGGGCAGCAAAATACACTCCTACCGCCAGCCATGCCGCACGGATGTTTCGGCGCAGCGTATCTTCGCCCAGCAGCCACACCGCTAGTAGCACCAAAAATTGCAACATAGCATACATCCGTACCCGTCCGCTCCACTGAATGGCGCTCGGGGCGAAGGCGATTCCCGTTGCCGCCAGCAATCCCGTCGCCGGGGAAAACCACCGCTTGCCCACAAAATAGGTCAGGACAATGGTTGCCAGTCCAAACAACAGACTGGTCAGCCGCCCCCACAGCGCGGCATTTCCCAACAGCGATGCTCCCGCCGCCAGATACGAGTAGAGCAAGCCGTGGTCGTAAAACAGGCCAGAGGGCAATACCGGCACCCCCTTTTGCCGGATCATGTCCATTGCCAGCAGGGTGACAAACTCATCCGGGTAGAGGTGAACGGTTTGGATGAATTGCCAGCGCAGCCAGCCGCCGGCCAGCAAAACCAGCGTCAACAAAACCAGGAATGGGGTTTCGAGTTTCGAGTTTCGAGTTTCGGGCTTCATGGCTGATCCCATGTTGCGACCACTGCAAAATCCGTCACCGCGCCGTTCTGCGTCACAGGCAGACGCGCGCCGGTTTCCAGCAGATACATCCCGGTGATGAGTCGATAATCGCCGGGTTGTAGATTGGCGGGCAGGCGCAGGGTGTGGGTATCCGACACAATTTCGCCGGGCGTCCAGGTGGACGTGGGCGCGGCGCCATCTTGCGGCTGGGCATCGTTCTGCGCCACCACCTGTCCATCGGGGGCAAGAAGCTGCACAAAAACGGTGTAATTTTCATCCACCGGGGCAACACCCTGCCAGTAGAATGTTAACGGCAGCGACGCGCCGGGAGTCAGGACAGCAGAAAGGCCATCCGCGCCGAGCAAGACAATCCCCTGTCCCAACGAGGCTGCCAGTGGCCGTTCCGGCTGCGGCGCCGTAAACTGTCGTCTTCTGCCGGGCAAGACCAACGCTCCCAGGTCGGCAGCAGCAACGAGCGAATCGGTTTCATCCAACAATTGCAGTTGCAGCCGCAAGTCGCCGCCCGGTAAGCGGGGATCATCCAGTGGCAAATGCCAGCGCGTGCGCAGAGATATGCCAGCGGGCCAGTCAGCGGTAGGCAAGAAAGTGATCAGCGGGCGCGACGGCCATTCCCAGCGCGTCACACCACCATCGTCCAGCAAGGCAAAGGCCGCCTGATAGCGATGGGTTGTTCTCTGCGGGAGTACCCAGAACAGGTCGAAATTCAGGCGATTGTTTTCGATGCCGAACCTGGTGAAATCATTGACCGGCAGCAATTGCAGATCGCCCAGCGGCATGCCCGATCCTCTTGCCAGGGGCGCAGCCGCCCGCACAGTGATGGATTGCAGCGGCCCGTGCGACGGGGCGTTGGCGGTGGGGAAGGTCAGTTCACCACTGGCAACGGCGGGCGCTCTGGTGTAAAAGCCAAGTTGCAGGGTGTAATCGGCAGGGGGCGTTTCGGCGGGGATGTGCAGCACGCCGCGCTCCTCGATAATTTGCCCCTGTCGCCAGTGGCTGCTGTCGGCAAATTCGGCGGTGGGACGGGTGGTATCTTCGGCCCACACATCACCATCCGCGCCGATGAGACGCACAAAAAAGGGTTCTGTTGCTTGTTTACCTCGATATTCCCAAAACAGCGAAACCGGCATGTCACTGCCCGCCGTCACTGGGCCGTCATCGGGACTGACCGGGCCGGCCCAATCCCACCCCAGCAGGCTGGCCATGCCGGAATATTTCTGATCCTCCACGTAATGCCCAATGCCAGGACCGGTAAAAATCCAGGCGTAATCTACCCCTTTGATCTGCACCGTCTTTTCCAGCGCGTAATGGTCATTCATGTAGCGCCAAATTTCATCATCCGGGTAATGGCGCTGGCGTTGGTTCACATAAAAAATCACGTAATTCCCGGCCAATGCATTCCCTTTCTGGTCAGAATAGCGAATGGTTTTTCCCTTAAAGTACGGCGCAAACGTGGAACCATACCACGATGCCGCCTTGAGCTGCGCCGCGTTGGGTTTGGCGTTCAGGTAGGCCGCCGCCTGGTCTAACCCATCCCCCCAGCCGATGGTGATGGTGCGAGCGGCGATGCCTATGCCCCCCACCAACGGGTTGTAATAGGCAAAGGTGTACGGCAGTGACCAGATTGCCAACCCCAAATTGACCGTCAGCACGGCAGCCACCAATCCCACCCGCACCAATTTTTGGCGAGCGCGCACCAGCCACCACAATCCCCCCGCCGCCACAATATCGAGCATTGGGTAAATGGGCAGCACATAGCGATCCTGTTTCTTTTCGCCCAGGGTCATAAAAATCAAAAAGAAGAAAAGGACTGCCCCCACCCCAAGCAGCAGGCCAAATGGATCATCATAGCCGCGCGGAGAGAACCTGGCGATGTTCGTTTTTAGACTGGCGAGGGGCGTTGTTGCCCAACGCCGCCGCAGCGACAGCCCTCCGGCAACCAGCGCCACGAACACCCCCACCATCTGCCAGAAATTGGTGCGGAAAAACCACGTCACCGGATAAAATAACGGGCCGGGGTCTTTGGCAATGGTGTTAAAAAACAACACGCCTTTGGCGTGACCGCCGCTAGCATATTTAAAGCCGATAGTGTAGATAGTCAACAGGGCACGACCCGGAATAACCCACATGGCGGGCCATAGGGCAACAAAAACAATGGTAGCGACGATCGCCCACAGCAGCCCATCCAGTGCAATGCGCCCCAACGCCCAGCGGAACGGTCTGCCCGTGGCCCAATCTCGCCCCAGTGACCACAGCCCCAGCAAACCGGCATACGGAACAAGAAATAGCCCCACCGATTTACTGACCATCGCCGTACCCGCCAGGGCGCCCGCCAGCAGCAACCAGCGTCGCCGCCGGTCAACCCCAAAATAGATGATGAGGCTCAGCGCACTGGTGATGACAAAGGTGGTAGAAAGCGCATCGTGGTGCAACACCCGCGACAGGGCAATATGGAAAGGGTCGAGGGCCAGCAAAATACCCGCCAACAGAGCCACCGCTGGTTGGAACAATTTGAGCAGCAGGAAATAGACTCCTGCTACAAAAAACGCGCTAATGATGACGGTCGGCAGGCGCAGCGGGGCAATCGTGCGGCGGTCAACAGGGTTGGTGGGCAGGTCGCGCACAAATTCCAGCAGTGTGCGGGCGTCATCAGCGGGACGGGTGAGCCATTGCAGGGTAATGCCCGCCGCGCCAGTCCACATTGTCACCACGCCGGGATGTCCCGTGCGCAGCGTACAAGCCAATCCCTGCCCCGGCACAACGTTGGTTTCAGTGTCGTTGGGGAGCAGGCAGGGATAATTGGGACTGAGCAGGCCACCTAAAAAATCACGTGACCGTTCCACCCACAAAAATTCATCGGCAGTGAAAAAAGTGTCCAGTTCCGGCAGGCGCACCGCCAGCGCCAGCAGGAAGATGATGAGGGCAAATAATATCGTCGGCTTTCTCATTCGATTCGTAACCAATATCCTGATGAAAAATCCTGCAATTCCTGCCATTCCCAACGTTCAGGGTATGCACCCCGAGATTTCCATTCAAAGAATGAACTCTGTGGCCAATCATCCGGTCGTTTCACGTAATCGTGTTTCACCGGATTGAAATGGATGTAATCCAGATGTTTTTAAAAATCCAATTCATCACGGATTGTGTGTTCCCAAAACCTTTTTTGCCAAAATCTCATTGACCCATCAAATTTTTCAGCCCGTTTGTATTCACGGGTAAAGTTTGTTTTTAACGAATGCATGATTTGAGAAAACGTCACCGATGGTTGAGGTTGGATTAACAGGTGAAAATGGTCAGGTAAAAATACATACCCCCACATTTTGAATGGATAGAGAACCTTGACCTGGCGTAGTGTTTTACGCAATAATTCAAGATGATCAGCATTGGCAAACACTGGCTTACGGGCATGTACCACTTGGGTGATAAAAACTATCGCATTGGGAACATAATATCGTTTGAAATTTATTTTCACAGTTCGCGTCACGCTAAAAGCGTGACCTACAAGACTGCGTCATCTGCGTTCCATATTCCAGCGTTCATTTCGATATGATTCCATCCGGCAGCAGCACCGGGTCACCCAACGGGTCGCCGGTATCGGCGCGGTAGAGGCCCACCCGCACCCGCACCGCGTCCGGTTGGACACCGGCGGGGAGGGGCACGGGATTCACTGTGAGCACCACTTCCCCCTTCAACCAGCGGCTGGTCGGTGGGGTGGGCTGAGCATCGTGCCCGGCAAGTCGCGTGCCGTTGGCGTCAATCAGGTGGACGTACACTGTATAATCGGCCCAGGCTTTGGGCGCGGCCTGCCACGCCAGCCGCACCGTTACCTGCCGGTTGTCGGGGGTAACCCGGACATCGTCGCCGAGCAACCGTACTTCGTTGCCGAACAGCGCAGCGGCGGGGGTAAAGCCGGGGGGCAATCTATCGTAACGAACCGCTGCCGTCCCCAGCACGGTTTCTCCGGCACTGAACGTATAATCGCCGGGGAGTACAGCGGCGGGGATGGCAAGAGCGTAGCGGGTAACAGTCAGGTTATCAGTTGAAAAAAGGGGCATCGCCACCCCGTTGAGCGTCCACTGGGCAGCGTTATTTCCCAGCCGAAACGTTGCCATTTCCGGTGCGCCGCGCCACAGCAAATCAACCCACCACGTTTGCCCAATTGGGGCAAAATTGGTCTGCGGGCGATAGGCCAACAGTGCCCCTGTGTTCACCACCTGCACTGCCGGGCCAGGATAAATACGGGCGTAATCTATCCCCGCCAGCCACACAATCTTCGCCGCGCCGACACCTCTAGCGTAATATTGCTGCACCCGTGGAGACGGCGAGCCACCCTGCCGCTGTTTGATATATGATACCACGTAATCCAGATTCGCCGAGTCGGGCGAAACCACCTTTCCGGCAAAAAAAGGCGTCAGGGTAGAGGCGTAATCGGCGCCCACCACCAGCGCCGCCGCATCGGGCTGATGGTTGAGCCACGCGCCCACCAAATCCATTCCCTCTCCCCAGCCGATTTTCACCAGCCGGGGCGCAGTGAGCGGTCCGCCCAGCAGTGGGTTGGTGTAGGTCAGATAATACGGGGCGTAGGGGACAACGGCCAGCAGTTGAGCGATCAGTGCGAGCGCCAGCCCCGCCCACTGCATTTTTCGGCGGCTGCGGCTCAGGCAGGCGTGCCAGCCTGTCCCGGCAACAAGCGTGGCCGCAACAAACGCGGGCAGAATGTAGCGCGCACTGCGTTTATCGGAAAAAGTCATAAAAATGATGAAGGTGAGCGCGAACCAGGCCAATGTGTCGGTGGCGAAGCGGGCGGGCAAGGACAATTGTTTGCGCCGCAACACCCACACAATTATCCCCACCAGCGTCACCGGCGAGGCCAAAAAAGCAAAATAGACGGGATAGTACAGAACCCCCAGGTTGACGAATGGTTCGAGGTCGGTTTTGGGCGCGGCTTCTTTGAGGGCATCAAGCACCACCGCCAGCGGCGCGCCAACAGGGCTGACCCACGCAGCGGGCCAGAAGAGAAAAAATGTCAGGTAGCTCACCGCGCCCCACAGGATGCAGCGGCGTAGTGCCCCCCACAGGTTTCCGGCGCGCCAACCGGCCCACAAGAACAGCCCCAGCACAAAGGGGGCCAGGAAAAAGTCGGGGGATTTGGTGAGAAAAGCCAATCCCGCCAGTATCGCTGAGCCAACCAGCGCTCGCCGACTGCCCCGCGCGGCGTGAATTGCCAGCAACAGCGCCGGCAGGGCAAAAATCGTCACCAGCGCATCGTGGTGCAAAAAGCGGGAGTGCGCCAGAAAAAGTGGTTCCAGTGCCAGCAGCGCCCCGGCGAACCACGCTGCCCGGCGTCCCAGCAGCGGACGCAGCAACCAGGCGCTAAAAACCACGCTGACTGCGCTGAGTAGCACGGTCGGCAGGCGGGCAGCGGCCAGCAGCGCGGGGTCAACCCGCCATTGGGGAACGGCGGTCAAAAAGTCGGACAGGGGTAAATTCTGGTGCAGGCGATTGTACGCGACCAGGCCCAGGCCACCCGTCCACATAGTGGTGACGGCAGGCTTGAGTTTGACCATCGTGCCGGCCCAATCGCCGTGCAGTAGCGCCAGCCAAAATTGCGCCGAGCGGTACACCCATTTGGCCTCATCGGCGGTGACGAAAGTTTGCAACCCCACCAGTCGCGGGGCAAGTGCCAACAAAAAAAGCGCCAGACTGAGCCTGGCGTCCCACCAGCCATTTTTTCGGTTTGGGATCAAATTAGCCTGCTCAATTTCCATCGTCCACTTGCGGCTATCATACACAGCTGTTGCAAAGTCAATTTTAAGGTTTCAAAAAATCGTTGCTTTTCCCCTATCCCCCCTATTTCCCCCCTTCCCCTGAGGGGAAGGGGGGAGTGCACCCAAAGGGGAAAGGGGTAAAAATAACTTCTTGTTTTTTGTCAAGCGACTTTGCAACAGCCCTGGGCTATCATACCATGTTCAGGTTCAAGGTTCAAAGTTAGCAAGGACACAGGAGTCGGACAGTCCCTGGCGGGACGGCAACGAGGATGAAAATGTCATTCCGAACGTGGCGAAGGGATCTCCGGCTGCGAGGCGTGGAGACTGCTTCGCTATCGCTCGCAGTAACAGAACATAACATTTTCTGCAACCCCTTTTCAAGGGAGTGCATTTCAATCCGCTTGCCCATTGCTAACGGTCACGTTCCCCAGCGGACGCGCGTCTACCATTAAGCCGTACGTTCCGGCGGGGAGGTCGGCAGGGAGACGCAACGTGTGCCGACTGACCACCAGTCCAGCGGCTACTTGCTGGAGGGGAGCCGGCGCTTCGGCGTAAATGGCCGAGGCCGCCAACGCAATATTATCGTCAGTGTCGTTTCCCGCTTTGAATTTAATTGGGGCGCGCAAGCTGAGTACAGACACCACTTCCGGCTGGGCCGGATTAGGGAGCCAGACGACATCGACGGTCAAGTTGTCGTTGGGACGCGGTGCATCCGTTGCCAGACGAAACGCCAACGGTCGCGGCAGCAGGCCCGTTTCCAGACCGACGGGCAGTGCCAGCGCCCGCTGCACCGCCGGGCCACGATAAATCCAGGCTACATCCAACCCGGCCACCGAAATCACGCGCGCCGGTTCCATCAGTCGGTCATAATAACGTAAAATTGTTGGCGAGGGCTTTTCCCGCTGACGCTGATTCTGCGTGATGACCACGTAAGCCAGGTCAGGGGCGTCCACCGTCGCAAGCCGCCCCACGTAAAACGGGGCTAGCAGGTCGGGGGTGTCTACCCCCACCACACCGGCGAGCGCGTCCGGCTGTTGGTTGAGCCACGCGCCAATACGATCCATCGCCATTCCTTTGTCCATTGGCAATTGGTGCGCCGCCACTTTCGGCCCGCCCAGCAGCGGGTTGGCGTAGCTGGAATAATACGGCACCAACGGGAGCAAAACCAATCCCTGCAATACCACCAAAATACCCCATCCCCATCGCTGCATTTTCACCGAACGCGGCGACAGCCAGCTCTGCCAGCCTATAGCAGCAACCACCGGCAATATTACCACGGCGGGCAGCAGCGCACCGGGGATGTCCTGTCGAAAAAACACCGCCCAGCCCACCACTGCCAGAACAAAACTCCCCAGCAGGATGGTCAATCGGCGCTGGGTGGGGGACAGGCGACGGTGATATGTCGGCCACAAGACCAGCCCCGCCAGTGTCACAGGCGAACCGTAAAACAGGAGTGCCAGCAGGAGATTTTGCAAAGCTACCACATCCGGTAGCCCGGCAGCAGACCGAAAAACAAGTGTCACCGCGCGGACAGGCATTCCCAATGGATTTTCCCAGGCGGCAGGCCACAACAGCACCAACATGATGCTGCTCAACACCAGCCAAAAAACCAGTCGTTCTCCCCGCTCAACCACTTGCCGCCACCAGGCCCGTGTTTTTGCCCAGGGTTGCCAGAAAAACACGGCTATCGCAAATGGAATAAGCAGCAGCGCCAGCCAATCGGTTGCCAGCGCCAGGCCGTTTGCAATCCCCGCTCCCCACAAGGCGCGATCATCTCCCCGCGCGGAACGGTGCAGCAACACGAGCGCCAGTAAAGTCAGTACAGCCAGCAAAGCCGATGGGTGAAGCAGGCGAGATTGAGCCACAAAAACGGGGGCAAGCGCCAGCAGGGCCGCCGTTCCCCAGGCTGCGCGCCGCTCCATTTCCCCGCGCAAAAGACGATACAGCCCCACTGTTCCCAAACAAATCAGCAGAATCAACACCCCGCGTGCCGCCAGCAGCAGGCTCATCTTCACCGACGAGGTCGCATAATAGGCCAACCAGTCGGACAAGGGCAGAGTCGGCTGCAACAGATAGGAGAGCCACACGCCCAGCCCGCCGCCCCACAGCACGGACAGTCCCGGCGCGAGAATATTCCCGGTGTTTTGCCAGTTTTTGTCTGCCACCGCCTGCCAGAAAACAAGCGCCTGCCGGAACCACGCCGGTTCAGTGCCAGAGATGATCCGGTTCAGCCCAACGATGCGCGGCAATAACGCCAGCAGGAAGAGAGAGATTTCAGGGGCTGGGTTTCGGGTTTCGGGTTTCAAGTAGTTTTCAGGTCTCAGTTTTTGATTTGTGGTTTTCAGCGCATCCTCCGCGCCACATTTCACATTCGTCACTTGTCATTCGTCACGTGCGCCATACCCAGAGCAATTTCAGCCTGCCCGTTGTCGGTGAGGGGGACAAGTGTGTCGGGGTGGTAAACCACCAGCCGCACCTGATACGCGCCCGGCACAACCTTTGGGGGTAGCGGCAGCAGATAATACTCGTTCACTTCTTCGCGGGGCCACAGGCTGGTGGGCTGATGCCAGTTGTGCAACAGCATGCGGTCTTTTTGAGCCACGACTGCGCCATTTGGAGCCACCAGTCGCAGTGAGGCTTTGTAATCCGCAGTGATCGGCGCAATGGGCGCGTAGGTGACGGCCACAGCCACCGCGCTGCTCACCGTTAACAGGGGCGAAACAACCGCCCGCCGCACCTGAAGCACCCCATCGAGTGTGGCGTCAACTGGCGTCTTGATGGCCGGCAGAGCGAAACGGGTGTTGGCAGAGGGAAGGCGATAGGTTTCGAGGGTGTACACGGGAAGGGCCGCCGTAGCGGTCAACTGCGTGCCGGCCGTGTCGAGCAGGAAGGTCACCAGTTCCCGCGCGTCTGCCTCGCGGTGTTTGTCTCGTACCCAGCGCACCACCTTCAATGTTGTTTTGCCGCGCGCAGCCTCGGTGAGCGATTGGGCAACGGTTGTCTCATCCACTAGCACATAACTGAACGGCGTTTGGCCGTGATAAAGAAAATCGAGCGTGTAGTGCCGCGCTTCGTGCGCCGCGCGCAAGTCCATTGGGATGGCGTAGGCTGTGGTGGGGTCATTGTCTGCCGTCATCTGCTGCGCCAGTTCTGTGGCGTACACGTCGAAATCCATATAATGGTCAACATCATTCGCCCAGTAGATAAAATAATCTTGGTAGGTTTGAAACGCCGTCAGCCCAAAAACAACAAATGCCAGCAGCCAGACAAGCGGGCCAACGTTGCGTAGGGCGTTATGTGGGGTGAGCGACCATCGACTGCGGACCAACTGTATCACCCCCACCATTCCCAGCGCCACAAAAATATACGTCCCCGGCGCAGTGCCAATAAGGCGCAAATGGTGCGGCGCGCCCTCTGGGGCCAGGATGGCCGGAAGCAGCATCACCGGCCACCAAACCAATAAAAAGATTCCAGGTTTCAGGTTCCAGGTTTCAAGGTGGAATCCGGCGCTCTGGAACTTGAAGCGTGGCTCACGAAACGTAAAATATAAAATGCAAATGATCCCCAAAACAAAAAAGACTGCCAGTAGGGGGGATAGTTCCGGTTTGCCGGGGATGTTTCCCAGCGCGTTGGGGTCGCCGGTGAGCGAAAAAAATGTACCCGCCGTGGTGAGGGTGGTGCGCCAGAGCGTGCCCCACAGGTCGCCGTGATTCATCGCCGGGCTAAAGATGGAAACCGCCCCTGCCCGTGCAACAAACAGCGCCGGGTGCCGGATGAAAAAGACTCCCACAGGCGCAAAAACCAACGCCGCCACACCCACCGTCGCTGCCAGTTGCCGCCAGAATTGTACCAGCAGCGGTGTGCGCCGCTGTCCCCAGGCGATGACCGCTTCTATGGTGAAAAAGAGGGCAATCGCTACCGGCACAAATCGCCCTGCCAGATAGGTGTAAATCAACCCGCCGGTGAAAACACCCGCCAGCAAAAAATCTCGCCGCCGATTGGTGCGCAAGCCACGCCACAGAAAACCCAGCGCCAACGCTTCAACCAGCGGATTAGAGAGGGCGCGAAAGGCAATGCGGCTGTACGCCACGTGCCAGAACGCCGTCGCCAGCCCCAGTGCGGCCAACAACGGCACAAACCGCAGCAGTGACTCGTCCTCTGGTTCAACATAAAACAATTGGTGGGCGAAAAACCAGGTGGCTGCCACCGTGCCCACGCCCATCAGCGCGGCATACAATCGCAACGCCAGCCGGGTGGGGCCAAACAGCCAGAAGAGCGGCTGCACCAGATACGCCATCAACGGTTCTTTGCCTCCGCCAATGTCCCACCAGATTTTGAAGTTCCCGTGCATCACATCCAGCGCGGCCACCCCCTCGCCCCCTTCATCGAAGTTCAGACCCGGCGGCAGCGAATTGAGCAGGGGAAAGCGGAAGGCGGCGGCAATAGCCAACGCCAGCAAAAGAGGAAGGTAAATTTTCAGAGGCGCCATTTTCCTGTCATTCGTCATTTGCCAGTGACCACAGACAATTGCAGCGTGTCCACCGTCACCGGCCCGGCCAGCACAGCCTGAGTATCCGCATCATACACCACCACCGTCAGGATGTACGCGTCAGGGGGGAGGTCGGCGGGCAGGGTGAGCGCGTGTTGGTCTTGCACATAATCGTTCACGCGCCATTGTGACGTGGGGAGCAGGCCGTCGGCGGGCCAGCCATCATGCTGGGCAATTACTGCGCCGGCAGACGATACCAACCGTACCGATACGGCGTAATTCTTTCGCGGGCAGATAGTGGTGCGGACATCTTCCACAACCGTTTCATAACACGCGCCCCGGTCATTTTCAATTGGCGGCAGCGCATGCCAAAACAGATCAACAACCAGCACGCCATCCGTTTGCTCAACGTGATAACCGGCCAGCCGCATTACATCCCCAAAACCGATGTTTGTCAGCACCCCCCAATCCGGCACAGCACCGAAAATGAGGGGGGTGTTGCGGTAAATCCAGGCATACGGAACTCCTTTAATTGTGATGACTTTTTCCGGTGTGCGGCGCATATATTCGCGCACAATTTCCGGCGACGGGGCCAACCGCTGTTGCTGTGCCCGGTAAATAATGACATAATCGGCGCGCAGGGCGACATCGTTGGTGTAAAAATTCTCGCCCCGCCCCTTGAAATAGGGCAAAAACGTTTGCGCCGGGGTGGAAGCCACATACAGGTCGGCGGCGTTGGGCTTTTGATTCAGATAAGCTGCCGCTTGCTCCATCCCCTCACCCCAACCGACAAGGGTGGTGTTGACGGCGCGGGGTAGGCCACCCAGCAACTGGTTGAAATAAGACAAGTAGTAGGGATGCCACGGCAAGGCAATAGCGGCCTGCCCCACCACCAAACCCAGCATGATTAAATTTTGAACCGTGCGCTTTGAACCCAAAACCCTAAACCTGAAACCTGAAACCAATCCGGCCCAGCCCAACACCGCCAGCACGTCCAACACGGGGAACAACGGCAACAAATACCGATCCTGTTTCTTGGGACTGAGATTGCCAAATAGTAGCAGAGTGATGGCATAGAGCCAGAGGAGAAGGAGAAGGGGGTAGGAGGTACGGAGCAAAGGGGAATCTGGTTCAGCTTTTTTCAAGGTGATAGTTTGATACAGCAGTACCCCCAGGCTCAACAGCACACCGATGCTGGTGAGCGGGGTCAGGCGAAAGGGGATGACCGTCAGATAAAACCATACGCCGGGGTCTTTGGTGGGCTGGCCTAAAAAATAGACCAAATGCCCTTCATCCACCTTGCCAAACGTTTCGGCTAACATTTCTTGCACCGTGCCGATGGGGGCAACCCACATTGAAGGCCACAAGACAACAAAAACTGCCAGCGCCACCGTCCCCCAGATGACCATATCCAGCAGACGACGCCGGGCAGCTGACCAATCTACCCGGCGCGTCTGACGGCAATCCCATCCCCAGGCCAGCAGCGCGCCCAGCAAAACAAAGGGGGCCATAAACTCCCCCGGTGCTTTGGTGAGCGCCGCCAGCCCGCCCATCGCCGCCGAAAAAACCAACATCTTCCAGCCGTCGTCGCGCCAATAAAGGTACAGCGCCAGCACCGACAGTGTCATAAACACGCTCACCGGCGCGTCGCCATGAACAACTCGCGAGTGGGCCAAAAAAAACGGGTCGAAGGCCACCACCAACGCTGCCGCCACCGCGATAGCGTGCGCGGTGGGGTCACTGCGCCGGGGGTCTAGCCAGCGCCGCAACAAAAGGTACACCGCTGGCACAAACAGGGCGGTGAGCACCGCATACGGCAGCCGCGTCGCCACCATAATGTGTCGGATGTCACTATCCACAAATTGGGTCAACGGCAGGGCAGTAGCCCCGGTGAAACGCTCCCAAAGCCATTGCAGCCCCATTCCCAGGCCATCGGCCCAGCTCATCGTCACACCGGGGTAAAAATGCCAATACGTGCGCCGAAAATCACCCCGCAGAAACGCCTGTACCACTGCGCTCCCGGCGATGAAAATATTGGTGCGCTCATCACTGGTGAGGAATTGCCCCAAATTGATCGCGCGCGGCAACAGGGCCAAAATAAAAAGAGTTGTTGTCCAACCGTTAACAATGCGTTTCATCATTCGTCATCCGGGTTGGTTGCCACCCGCTCGTACACTTTAACATATTGCGCTGCAATAAACTCCCATGAAAACTGGTGTTCGGCAATTTTGCGACTTTCGCGCCCCATACGCTCTCGTTCCTGCGCATTGTTTATCAGGCGACGCAACCGGTCAGCCAGCAATGCTGCATCGCCAACCGGCACCAGAAATCCATTTTGGTTGTCCGTAACTAATTGATCCATTCCGGGCGCCCGTGTACCAACCACCGGCAAACCGCACGCCATCGCCTCCAGCACCGTGTTGGGCATACCCTCCCAGGTGGTGGCGGTGGCAAACACATCGGCGCGGTGATAGTAATCAATTAGGCCAGGGTGCTCCACCCAGCCGTCGAACGTCACAAGTTTGCTCAAATCATGTTCGATGATCATTTTTTCCAACAAGGGACGCTGCGCACCTTCGCCCACCAGTTCCAGCACAAATGGGTGCACAGCCATTGTTTTCAGGATGGCAATCGCCTTCAGTAGCACTTCCGGCGATTTGGAAGCGACCAGTCGTCCCACGTACAGCAGCCGCACCACCTCCGATGGGGGCTTGCTCAGCGGTGGTGTGAACACGCTCAGGTCAATCGCATTAGAAATCACTTCGATGGGAACCGGCGCGCTTTTTTGGGCATGACTGCGCAATCCGTTAGACACCGCTACCACCGCATCAGCATCTTTCAATATTTCCCGAAACAATGGACGCAAAAATTTGTAGGCCGTGGCAAAACGTTTCACCTCGTCGGTGGGCACATCTGCCCCACGCAAAGAAATAATGTAGGGTAGATGGTGGGTTCGCTTCAGCAGCCAGCCAATCGGCCCATCGGGAATGGCAAAAAAGATGTGCGCCACATCAGGCTGAAATTCTCGCGTGGTGCGCAGACAATGCCATATGGCGCTAGCAACAAATGTTCCCATCTCAAGGATAGAAGAATAGTCCAGCCGCCGCCGCGCCACCGGCACGCGCCGCACCTCCACGCCATTGATGAATTCCAGCGCTTTCAGGCCGCGAATGGGACTCATTAACTCCCAGGTGAGCGCAGTATTGCGCAGAATAAAACCAATTAACAGTAACAATGTCCCTAGCAGCGTAAACCCGTGGTCACTGATGTCTTTGCCAAAGTAGATTTTAATGTACGCCAGGTAAATCCAAAAGGCCACCCCCGCCAGCAAAGACAGATTGCCAGAAAGATTGTAGAGTTGTGTAGGGCGAGCCGTCACAATGCGAACAGTGTGCCCCATTTCCACCAGCGCCTCGGCGATTTTTTGGCTGGCTTTGCCTCCGCCAGCGCCAATGGGGGGAAATTCGTAATTGACAATTAGAATACGCATACCACATCCAAATCATTCAGATTATGTTGAAAGCATTGTAAACAAAACATATCGCTTGGCAAGTTGCGTTTTTGTTGTGTGCCAGCGACGGGTTCTTGCTGCACGTCAGGTGTTTTCCAAACAAACCATCATATTTGCCAAAGAAAATTTTCTGGCTACAATTTACTTAGCCGTCTAAGTAATTAGAAATTGAAAAATGATTTTGGAAAACCAGGCCAATGCACACACTCCTTGAAACAACAAGCACCAGCCACCTTTTGGCGCAAACCTGCAAGGCTTATCGCAAAGCGGTACACAAAGCGCTTGCCGAACTTGGGTTGCATCCAGGGCAAGATATGATTTTGCAGCAACTTTGGTGTGAAGATGGTCTGACCCAAACCGAAATAGCTGAGCAACATTGCGTTCAAGCCGCAACCATCACCAAAATGCTCCAGCGAATGGTCAACGCGGGCCTGGTGGAACGGCGCAAAGACCCGGATGACCAGCGCGTGTTGCGCGTGTACTTAACCACCCGGGGACGCGCCCTACAAGAACCAATTGAGCAATTATGGAACAGAATGGAGAAAAAACTGTTTGTCAACATGAGCCTGGACGAAAAAATATTGCTCCGGCGGCTATTGTTGCAAGTTTACAACAATCTAAACCCAGAAGCTTAATTTTTTAGAGATACAGTTAGCCGGCTAATAAATAAGCGAAAGGATAGAAACCATTATTCTATGCAAAAAACAAGCAAAGCCCGTTTAACCGAAGGGTCAATCATAAAGACACTAATTGTACTTACCCTGCAAATGCTGGTTGGCATCCTGGCGATGGTCGCCTTCAACTTAATCGACACATTTTTTGTAGGCCAGCTTGGCACAAATGAATTAGCCGCAATGAGTTTCACATTCCCGGTGGTGATGGTAGTCAATAGCCTGGCCCTGGGATTGGGCGTGGGCGGAGCGGCAGTGATCTCGCGCGCCATTGGTGAAGGAAATCAAAACAAAGTACAGCGCCTGACCACCGATAGTTTGACTCTAGCATTGCTGGTTGTGGCAGTTTTTGTGAGCATCGGTCTAGCTACCATTGAGTTTACTTTCGCCCGGATGGGAGCCACCGCGGAAATAATGCCGCTGGTAAAAGAATATATGTCCATTTGGTATTTGGGCGCAATTTTTGTGGTTGTGCCGATGGTCGGCAACAACGCCATCCGCGCCACCGGCGATACAAAAACCCCCAGCATCATTATGTTGGTTGCCGTAGGGGTGAACATTATTTTGGACCCGCTGCTTATTTTTGGTATCGGCCCCTTCCCCCGGCTGGGATTAGCCGGGGCAGCGCTGGCTACCGTGTTCGGGCGGGCAACAACGTTCTTTGTGTCACTCTACATTTTACACTGGCGTGAGAATATGATTACACTTGCCCTACCGAAACTGTCTGAAACCATCACCTCGTGGAAAAATATTCTTTTCATCGGGTTACCCGCAGCCGCAACAAACGTTATTGTGCCCATCTCTATGGGTATTGTCACCAGCATGGTTGCAATGTATGGACCGGAAACGGTCGCCGGACTGGGGGTGGCCACGCGAATTGAGATGTTTGCGCTAACGATGGTTGGGGCACTCGGTTCGGTAATCATGCCTTTTGTGGGGCAAAACTGGGGGGCACAAAAATACAACCGCGTAACGTTGAGCATTCGATACAGCCAGCAACTGGGCCTGGGCTGGGGTATTGTTATGGCTATTTTGTTGGGTGTTGTCGCCCACCCGGCCGCTTCGCTTTTTAACGATAATCCCCGCGTCATTTCAACAACTGTGCTCTACTTGTGGTTAGTTCCAATAAGTTACAGCTTACTGAGTGTACTGACGCTTTCTACTGCGGCATTGAACGTCCTAAAGAAGCCGATGCACGCTGCGGGGCTATCTGTGTTGCGTATGTTTGTGCTGTATGTTCCATTGGCGTATGTGGGTTCACGCCTGCTGGGTGTGCGAGGGATATTTGGGGCGGCCTCTTTGGCCAATTTTTTGGCCGGTATTGCCGCCTATTACACACTTAAACGCACTCTCGAAAAGGAAAAGAGAACAACCATCACTTTGGGTAGTAATCCAGTGCGAGAAATAAAGCCGTTGCAGTCTGAGACATCAATCTGAGTCCAGCGTGAGTGACGTTTCTGCCGGAAACATCCAGAGCCACGCACCGTGAACAACTGAGGCAGGTTTGCAGGCATTGCCGGGTAAATAGTTAGAATTTCTAATCTGCTATTAATGCTTTTTTCAGCTTCTATTCATCTTTCAAGCGTATTTTATTAGTAGCTTTGCGCGATGAACAATGTTCATCTACAAAATTCCTCTTTTCTCCTCCTTTTCTCCTTTTTGAGACCGGTGTCGTGGCAGCACCGGTCTTTTCTTGTTTGAGCAAGCGGGAACACTGCTGATGCAATCTTGTGTTGCTAGTTCGATCAAATTTTAATAGCGGCGAATTTCTCATTTTCTCTTAATCTTTGTTTCAGGTTTTTTTAATCTTTGCCCACTATACTTTAACTATAATTAGTTGGCATCTGATTATAAAATATATCCTCCCTCCTTATTTGGAAAAACCGGTGTCGTGGAAGAATAGGGGGGGGAGGGGAGGAAAAGAAGGGAAAAAAGGGAAAAGAAAAAGGGGCGCAGAGACGAAATCACCGTTGGTGGTCGGTACACCATAGGCAGCGATGGCGTCGCCGGTGGCACCGTTGTACACCACTGCTTCTAGCGTGAGCGCGCCGCGATAAGTGGCATCTGTCAGCGGCAGAGTGAAAACGTTGAGCGCCTGATTGAGCGCCGGATCATCGAGCGGCCAGGCGGAAGTTTGAAAATGCCGGTCGTTCAAAATGAACTTATCTGATTGCGCCAGCACACGGCCATCGGGGGCGCGCAGCCGCACTGAAACTTTGTAGTTCACGGTCGTGTCGCGGCTTTGGGTGAAATGCATAGTGGCCCAGCCCATTTGTCCCGCCGAAAGGGTCTGCCCAAAAGCCAACCCATCGAGCCGCAATACATTGTCGAAATTCACGTTCGCGGGCGGCACGTCGGTGGGGAGCGAAAAAGGTCGGTTTGACAGAGCATACCACGTCACCCGGTAGCCTCGAAACTGCCGCTCCCCCTGCGGCGGCCCGGCCTGCTTTTGCGCCAGAAAGGGGATCACGCCGCGTGGGTCGGTGTCGCTACCCCACCAGGTCACCCAAAAGAGTCGTTTTTTGCCCAACGCTTTTTGATTAAGCGTATCGGCAGCAGTATGGATGTCCACAAACAGGTATTCGGTGGGGGCGGGAATGCGCCTGGCGTAATAGTGAAAGGGATGTGGCACGTCCACCAGCACAAGGTCATCGGGGGTGGTTTCAGCGGCGAGAAAGGCTGTCACCCCGGCAGAATCGTCCTTGAAGAAAGTCGGATTGAAAAAATAGCTACGCAAGCCAAGCACAAAAATTGCCAGCGTCGCCACCGCCAGCAGGGATGTCCATCGGTTTTGAGAAAAAACCAACCCCATCAGCAAGAAGAGGGCCGGCGTCACCAACATCATGTAGCGCGGCTCATACGAGGGGCGAAATTGCAGAACGATGAAATAGAAGGTCAGGGGAATGAGAAACCAGGTTAGAAGGAATGACGCGTGATGCACGATGCGTGCTGCGTGGCCAATGCCCAAACCGGCTCCAGCCACCAGCAACGCCAGCAGCGCCCACAAATACGGCTGCGCTGCACCGGGGTCAAAGGTGAGGCCGAGGGTGTACGCTTGCCAGGTGTGGGTAATAAAATAGCCGAGGGCCGGCGGGTTGAGGTTGGGGTTGGCGTAGGTGGTAATTTGCCGCGACGCCAACCACAGTTGGGGTGCAAACAGCGCCAGTACCCCCCCCTGCGCACCAAGCCACATCCACAGACGGGGCTTTAATTGCTTGTGCCGCCAGCCAACGAGCGCCCAGCTCAACCAAAGTAAATTTTGAAACGCCAGCAGGAACAGGGTGAAATAGTGGGTGTACAGTGCGGCGGCGGTAGTGAGGATGTAAAGGGTACAAACCTGACGGGGCTTAAAATCTCGCCCAGACCTTGATTGAATACGCCACAAAAAATACATACTGGCCACGGCAAAAAACGTTACCAGTGCATACATGCGCACCTCTTGCGCATAGGCCACATAAAACGGCGAGGCCGCCGCCAGCAGACCGGTTAGCAGCGCCATCGGGTGGCCCCCCAGCAACCGGCCAAAGCGGATCAACAGCGCAACGGTGAGTACACTGAACACCAGCGAGAAGTAACGCAGGGCGAATTCGCTGGTGCCCGCTGCACGCATCCACAGATGCAGGGCGGCAAAAAAGCCCGGCGGATGAACGTCCATCCCGGGCAGGGTAGGGATTTGGGCAATTGGCGCGGAGGCCATCTGGATGCTGTGCCCCTCGTCCCACCAGATGCTTTGAAAATCGAGGCGGTAGAGGCGCAGCGCAAAGGCGAGCAGAATTAAAAATGAAAAATTAAAAATGAAAAATTTTCTACTTAAGTTTCTCCGTTCATTTTTCATTTCTCATTCTCAATTGATGGGAATTGGGTTGCCCATCACAGGGGCGGAGTGGCGCCGCACCACATCGAGCAGCGCCACCAGGGTAGATGCCGTTTCTCGTGCGTGCAGCCAAATCATCGTGCGCACCCCATAGCGCTGCAAATCGGCGGGCACCCCGACAGCCTCCACACCCAGCGCCCGGCAGGTAAACAGCGCCCGCGCCAGATGGAATTTTTGCGTCACCAACACAGCCTCATTTAATTGAAAAATGCCTCTGGCGCGATAGCACGTGTCGTAGGTGCGTCTGCCCGCATAATCGGGCTGAATATCCTCCGGCGACACACCGCGCTCGATGGCATAGGCCATCATCGCTGATGGTTCGTTGTAATCATCAAAGCGATTGTCACCGCTTAACAGCAACTTCTGCACTTTCCCGGCATGATACAATCGCACCGCAGTTTCCACCCGGTCACGCAGCATCGGACTAAGGCTGCCATTAGAATACACCTGCGCGCCGAACACAATGGCCACCCGCCGCGCGGGGACACCTTCTGCCGAATACATCCACCGGGTGTAGTGCCAGCTCACCCACCAACGCCACAACACAACCAGCAAAACGGCTCCGGCGAGAAACAAAAATAGGGTAGTGCTTGTTTTTCGGAAACGTTTCATAGCCATTGCGTATTGCGTAAAAATACGCATCATTCTCCAAGTTCTTCTCGCACGGTGTAAATCGACTTGTTCTGCGACTCAAAATACACTCGTACCAGCAGTTCGCCCAACAATCCAATGCTAATGAGTTGAATACCCACCACAATCATCAACACCGATAGCAGCAGCATCGGGCGCTCGGAGAGGCTGACGTGATACAGCAATTTCTGGACCGTCAGGTAAATGCCCATTAAAAAGCCCAGCAACAACGAAATTAATCCCCATGAGCCGAAAATGCGGATGGGACGGGTGGCATAGCCCAGCAAAAAACGCACCGTCATCAGGTCGAGCAGGACGCGGAAGATGCGCCCCGCACCGTATTTGCTGGTTCCAAATTGCCGGGAGCGGTACGTCACTGGCACTTCGGCCACCGTCACCCCAAACCAACTGGCAATAGCAGGCACAAACCGATGCATGTCGCCATACAGTTTAATGCCTTTCACCACCTCGTTGCGATAGGCCTTCAGCGAGCAGCCGTAATCGTGCAGATAGACGCCGGTAGTCGTGGAAATCAGCCAGTTGGCCGTCGCCGAGGGAATTTTGCGCGTGACAAATGATTTCAGCCCTTCCTGCCAGCGTTCCACGCGCCAGCCGCTCACCACATCGAAGCCTTCTTCCATTTTTGCCAGTAGTTTGGGAATGTCGGCGGGGTCGTTTTGCAGGTCAGCGTCCATTGTGATGACCACTTCGCCGCGTGCCCGGTCGAATCCAGCGGCAAAGGCGGCGGTCTGCCCAAAATTACGCCGAAAGCGCACTACGCGCACCCGGTTATCGGCGGCGCGCAATTTTTCCAGCTCGGCAAAAGAATTGTCCCGACTGCCATCATCCACACAGATGACCTCGAAGGTTTTCCCCAGTTTCTCCAATGCCGGGATAAGTTCTTCCAGCAAAAGCGGAATACTTTCTTCCTCATTATAAATGGGTAGTACAATACTCAAATCAAGTTTGTCGTTGGTCATTAGGCAGTTCTCAGTCGTTCGGTTTCAATTTTTAGGGGGCCATAGTCAGGTCTCATTTGTAGTTTGTCACTCTTCACGCTGCACGTTTAACTCTTCACTTTTTATGTCTCGCGCCCCGCGCAGCAAATATATCACGCCCCCCATTAGGCCGGGAATAGCGTTACCAATAAAATACACCAGCAGCGAAATACTGAGCGCAATCTCCTCCACCACGCCGACCTGCCCGAACAGAAACACATACGCGCTCTCTCGCACGCCCAGCCCGGCGAAAGAGATAGGCAGAATCAGCACAACCGACGCCAGTGGCACAAATACCAGATAGTGTTCCAGTGCAATGTACGCCCCCAACGCCGTGCCAATAGACGCATTCATCCCAATTAAAGACACGGTCAAAAGCAGCGAAAACGAGTATGCCCGTCCCAGCGTGGATAAATTGTAATCCTGGAATGATGCAAATAAACTGCTGATAAATTTAATGTCAGTGAGCCGACGAATGAGCGACACCCGGCGCAAGGTACGGTACACCGTTTCGTTGATCAGAAAAAACGCCGCCCCGACGATGCCCAGTACAATTACCACACTGGCAATGGCAATCTGGGTGGGCACCGCGTTCCAGCGAAAAACCAGCGCCAGCAGCGCCAGACTCAGCGAGCCGAACAGCCCCACCATGCGGTCAACCAGTACACTGGTCACGGCATCGCCGGCGCGGTCACTGTGGCGGCTCAATTCCATCATCCGCACCGCATCGCCACCCAGTCCGCTGGGTAGCAGATTATTGAACAGAAAGCCGATAAAATAAATCTGCGTCAGTTCCCAAAATGGCACCCGCACCCGCAGCGAAGTCAGCAACACATGCCAGCGTTTCACCCGTGCCAGCACGCCGCCGAAGGAAAATGCCAGCGCCAGCACCAGCCACGACAGGCGCGCCCCGGTCAGTACCGCCTTCAGTTTTTGCAGGTCAATGCCCCGCAAAATAAAGTAAATCAGCGCAATGCTGATGATGATTTTTAGAAAATTGAAAAGTCGCTTTCGATTCACAGATTTACCTTTGGTTCTCAAACCCGTTTGCCGTCTATCACTGGACAATTGTCTGGTAGACTGCCACCGCGCCGGCGAAATCACCCGCCGCCGCCAGTTGCGCCGCCTTATCCGCCGCCACACCCTGCCAATCGGGATTCAAACGCACGGCCTGGGCAAAGGCGTCCACCGCCGCCGACAAATTATCTACCGCGATATAGGTTTTGGCAAGTGTGGCATAGCCACCCGCCCAGGGGAACGCCGCTGTCATTTTCTGATACGGCTTCAGTGCCCGCGCATAATCGCCAGTTGCGGCATAGGTATCGCCCAAACACAGATACGCCGCCGCCTGCGACGAGCGCGGGTCGGGGGCCAGCACGCCGTCTGCCGCCATCGCCGTGGCCCAATCTCCTGCCGCGCGCGCCGCCTGTTTGCACAAATCCGCGCCGATATTCACCAACTGTACCGGGTCGTACTGCAATCGCTGTGGTTCCCACACCGTCACCCCGTAAAATTGACGCGGAATGTAATGCTTCATCTTTTGGGATGGATAGCGCGTCACCAGCCACAACCGCCCTTCCGTCGCCGACATTTCAGCGGCGATGCCGGGCAATTGCTGCACCAGCAGCGGGGGGGACATCACTTGATCTGGATGGGGATAATAATAGCTAAAAAAGCGACCGTCATCCCACAGCGGGCCGGTCATCACCACATCACCTGCCCCGGCCTGCGCGGCCACAAACGCCGCCGCGCCGCGCCAATCCGGCTTCTGCTGCTGATAGACCATCCGCACCCCCCACAGG
>CAYPUV010000003.1:0-45624 GCA_964413895.1 uncultured Anaerolineaceae bacterium | reverse complement strand
TGGGTTTTGCCCACGCCGGGCGGACCGAGGATGACGACGTTATGCGCCCGTTCGACGAAAGTTAAGCCGGCCAGTTCCCGCACTTGACGCCGGTCGAGACTGGGTTGAAAGTCAAAATCGAACTGTTCCAGGGTCTTCAGCCACGGAAATCGTGCCAGACGCAAGCGGGTTTCAATGCCCCGCTGATGGCGTCCCTGCCATTCTATGCTGAGTGCCCGGCTGAGAAAGCTTTTGTAATCCAGTTCGTCGTGCGCGGCTTGCTCGCACACGGCGTCCAGCTGGTCCGACAGGTAATCCAGTTTCAGTTTTTCCAGCAGATGGGCTAACTCCATTGCGCCACCTCCTGGTAGGTTTGCAGCGGACGTTGTTCAACCTGCAAGGTTTCTTGCCACAGTGCGGCGTGATGTTCCGGGACGGTGACCCAGCCGCGCGCCGCCGGTTGCAGGCGGTGGGTCGCCACGACGATGTCGCCCTCATAAACGGTGAGCCGGTCATCCAGACTAATGCGGATGATGACGGTGCGTCCGGTCAGGGTAGCCGGCACGCTGTAGCGGTTGCCGCGCACGTTGATGTAGCCATCCCAGCCGACCTGCCGGGTTTCGTGGTAAGCGGTGTCGTAGCGGCGAGCAGGCAGCGTGGCCAACGCCGGCGCTTCGCGGGCAAAACGCTCAGCCACAACTTCTTTCACGGTGCCGTGCAGCCGTTGGTCTGCTTCATCGCGCAGCCACAGTTCGGCTTGCCGGTTAAGATGTGCCCAGCTTTCAAAGGACCGGTAGCGGACAAAGAAGTGGTGTTTGATATAGCCGACCATGCGCTCGTCTTTCCCTTTGGTGCGCGCTCGATAGGAGCGACACGCTTTCGGCTCAAAGCCGTAATGTGCCGCTAAATCCAGAAACCGTTCGTTGAAGCGAACGCTGCCCCGACCATTGTTGGAGAGTACGGCCACTTTCTGGTTGTCGACCAGCACTTCTTGCGGCACGCCCCCGAAGTATTCAAAGCTGCGCACCAGCCCATCGTAGGTGTGTTCCGCGTCCTGGCGATCGGTGCACCAGAAGTGAAAGCGACGGGAGTAGGCCAGTTGGTTGACCTCAAAATAAACTTTTTGCCGCTCCCCTTTGTGCCAATATAGGGTGAGACAGAATCCTTTCCGAAATTAGTGTATAATAGCAGGGTGGAAGACAGCGGGTCGGAAGTCCTTTTGTTTTCATTTTTCAGCCGCGCATTGGCAAGCTTTTTGAAGCAACGCTATTCAATTAACCATTGCTCCACCCTCCCTTGCTGAGTTTTTTCGGGGGAGTCGTAATATGCTTAAACGGCAAGGCTACGTAATCTGGCGATATCCCATTGCCAGAGTCGGCTTGTTTAGTTAGCTGCCTACAACCCTGATACTGAAAAGAAAACTAGATTGACGAACAAGGGGAGGTTGGCATAGAAAATCAACTTGCTAAACGATGCTGGCTAATGAAGACATTGTTTCAGTTCGAAGAAGAAACAACGAATTTTTATAAGCCAGCACCGCATTTGGAAAGTGTGAATGATTAGCCGTGACGAAAAATGGACGGGCCTAGGTTTAATTGATTTAGAGGGCGGAAATCAAGAAGTTTCCTTACAAACCGTAGTATCGAGCTGCTTGTTCCGGTGTAATGTAGCCATTCTTCAAGTCTTCTTTCACCAGTGTTTTATCGCGCTTCATAGGGTCTCCCCACCCGGCACCGGTAGCGGTCATAATTTGGATTACATCATCTGTATTGAGGGTTAAGCCACTGATAACCGAGTACCGTTCCTTCTCTCCACTGGCTCGGCGAATGATGATGTGGTTTGGCGACCCCGGTTGTCCACCTTTGAGTGGCCAGGGCGGAAACTTTGAGCGCGTGTAAGCGGCTGTCAACCATGCATTGTCAGACCGAATGCGATAATCAATGCGTACACCTTTGCCACCCCGATACATTCCTGCGCCGCCATCTTCATCATGGAAACTGAGATAGTCCACCGTCACACCATAACGCGCCTCAGCGACTTCGGCAGGACAATTGAACGTCTCGCCATGAAAAGCAGAGAATTGGCCGGGCATACCGTCTCCAGAGGGAGAGCCACCCCAACCGCCAATTTCCGGCTCAATTACGGCGTAATTTCGACCGGTATCTGGATGGACACCCCCGAACAACGTGCCACAAATAGACGCAAAACCACCTGCAGGTATTCGATCTGGCATGTGTTCTGCCAAACACCGCATAATTAAATCGTGCAACCGAATACCTATTTCATAGTAAATGCCCGAAGCCGCCGGATGCTTGGGGTTGAATACACTACCGTGGCGCAATAGAACCTTCAATGGACGGAAGGTGCCACCATTTGCCACTCTCCCCGGTGAAGTAACGTTTTTGAATGCCATCTGACAAGCGACAACGGTATCGTCTGCACTCATATTGAATGGACCAGGATCTTGATCCGGGTTGCCGCGCAAGTCAACAATAAATTCATCGTCCGTAATTTCTACAGTAACTTTGTAAATTTGGCCGCTATCTTGTTCTTCTTCCAGTGAGAAAACACCTTTGGGTAGCTGCTTAAGAGCATTGAGGCTCACTTGTTCGCCAAAATTCATATAGTCTTCCAGGGCGTAGAGAAAAACATCCTTGCCATATTTATTAATAATTTCCAGAATGCGACGTTCCCCCACACGGACAGACGCCACGCCGGCCCATAAATCCCCCGTCAAAAAATCGGGCATACGACAGTTGGCGGTCAAGATGTCAAACACCGACTGGATCGGTTTTCCTTTGGATATTAATTTGACACCTGGATAAATCATTCCTTCTTGATAAATTTCGGTTGCTTCAGTGGACATGCTGCCGGGAACCATACCACCAACATCATTCCAGTGAGCGATATTTGCCGTCCAAGCCACAATTTCGTCTCCGACAAAAACGGGCATCGTCAAAACCATATCATTCAGATGGGTAATACCACCGTCATAAGGGTCGTTGGCCATAAATATATCACCTGGTTCAATATCGCCAGGCCGGTCAAATTTTTTGATAATGTGATTTACCGCCTTGTCGAGGACACCGACGAATGCCGGGATGCCAGCGCCAGAACCAGCCAACGCGCCATATTTATCGGTGATGCCAGTTCCCGCGTCGAGTACCTCGTAGATAATCGCACTCATAGCGGTACGGCGCAAAGCAGCAAACATTTCATCGGCTGCCGCTTGCAATGAGTTTTGGATGATTTCTAAAGTAATTGGATCATAGTGGTTACTCATGAGTTCCTCCTTGTGAGGCAGTCAAGATTTGATAATTGCCATATTCATCTACGTGACATAGCATATCGGGCGGGATCACGACGGTTGTTTCAGCTTCTTCGATGATGGCTGGTCCAGCAAAGCTCATTCTGGGAGTCAGGGCATCGCCATTGTAAAGTGTGGCTTGGTGAATACCCGCTTCAAGATAATCCACTTCCCGATGCCCCTTGACGGCATCTTCAACCGTGCTTTCGCTTTTAGGCAATTTCTTCGGTTTCAGTTTGTCTACTTCAGCCATAGCAATCAGATGGTAAGTAACAAGTTCTACGGGGGCGTCTAAGCGGTAGGTGTATTCACGCTCGTAATTAGTGTGAAAATGTTCAAGAATATCATCCATTTGGCTGGCTGTGATTGTTCCACCCGGCAGATCTATCTCCGTAGAGTGTTCCTGATTTTGATAACGCAAACGACCATACCGGAAAAAACGCACACGAGAGCGAGCAATATTTTCTGCCTCATATTCTTGGTACGCCGCCTCTTCGAGTGCCGCAAAGGTGTCGTTGAGTTGTTCGGCTGTTTTCGGAGCCGATAGTTCGACGATTCGGGTTTGAAGATAATCACGACGCAGGTCACTCAACAACATACCCCAAGCAGAGAACACACCCGATTGATTAGGGATCACGACTTTCTTGATACCCAATTCTTTAGCCAGCGCACAGGCATGCAGCCCACCGCCGCCGCCAAAAGCAATGAGTGTAAAGTCGCGCGGATCGTGCCCACGGTTAACCGAAATCAACTTGATAGCATTAACCATATTGTTATTGGCCAGACGAATAATGCCCCGTGCTGCTTCTCGTTTGCTAATATTGAGTGTTTCAGCGAGGATAGCCAAAGCATTCTCCACGGCTTCCATATCTGCATTTAGCGTGCCGCCGCAGAAGTAGTCTGGGTTAATACACCCCAGTGCCAGGTTGGCATCGGTGGTTGTAGCCTTGGTTCCGCCGGTTCCGTATGACGCAGGACCCGGACGGGCGCCAGCGCTTTGAGGGCCAACGTGCAGACGCTGAAATTCATCGACCCAGGCAATGGAACCACCGCCTTGTCCAATCTCAACCAAGTCCACCACCGGCACCATCACCGGATATCCGGCAAAAACGTCCGTTTGTTCGATCATATAGTTGGTATTCAGCTTAACGTGACCACCGGTGATCAACCCGCACTTGGCTGTTGTACCACCGATGTCTAAGGCAATAACTTCCGGTTCGTTTATCAATCGACCGAGAACCGCCGCCCCCCAAATTCCGCTGGCTGGGCCGGATTCGACCATCGTGATAGGGATTTGGCGGGCACTTTTAACCGTATCAATTCCACAATTGGATTGCATAATATACGAAGGGCACATCATACCGGATTTAGTAAGCCGGCCGGTCAGGTCGTCCAGGTAACGGTGAGCAATGGGCTGAACGTAGGCAGACATAACAGCCGTGTTGGTGCGCTCATATTCGCGCCACTCGCGAGTAATTTGATATGACGCCACAACCGCCACTTCTGGCCACAAGGTCTTAATCTGAGCCAGCATCGCTTCCTCATGAGCTGAATTGGCGTAAGAGTTCAGCAAACAAATGGCAATCGCTTCTACACCCTCAGCTCGAAAATCATCCAGGATTGCCGGAACCCCAGACAAATCGAGTGGTTTGACCTCGCTACCCTTGTAGTTGATCCGGCCAGGTACTTCACGGCGCAAATACCGTGGTGCAAAAGGGATTGGCTTCACATATTCAAGATTGAAATAGTCGGGGCGATTACCGCGACCTATCTCCAACACATCACGAAAGCCCTCGCTGGTAATGAGTGCCGTCTTTGCTCCTTTTCTCTCGGTAATAGCGTTAATCACAATAGTGGTTCCGTGCACAAAAGAAATGAACTCGCTGGGGGCGATATGACTGGTTTCAATCACATCAATGACACCCTGTTCAAACTGACCCGGTGTGGTGTGGCTTTTAGCCGTATTAATCGTTCCGTCTGCTGTCACGTAAACAAGGTCAGTAAATGTCCCCCCGATGTCTGTCGCTACTCGTATCACAGGATTTCCTCCTTGGTTTCTTGAACAAGTATTTCGCTAATCAGAAAAACGGGATCTTTGAGCATTTTGAGATTTTCTTGTAACTTGGATAGAGCATCAGGATTGTAGAATCCCTTTTGGAAGCTCTCCATATCAGGCCAATCGGCCGTTGTCATAAAGCGATAAGGCGGATTTGTGCCGTCTGGCCAGCCCCGGTCAATGCGGGAAAAATCGGAGCGAATGACACCTGAGATGGACATATTTTCTTTCTGATGATCGGTCAGTCGCCATTCCAGGAACTCGTCTTCATCTACGAAAGGGCTTAAGTTGTAGAGTACAGTCAATCGGATCATGGTTTTATGCCTTATCCGCGGGTACAATGATTCTATTGCCAAATTGATATGGTTCCTGGAACAAACCGAATTCAGCTACCTCAGCGGCTGGTGGAGCTTCGCTGCCCCACTTGCGGCTTGGTAGCCAGTTGAAATTGTGTTTAAGAAGGGCGGCGTGTTCAGCCGCTTTCAATGCGGCAATGGAAGGATCAATCACTGGCACCCCTATTTCTGCTTGTAACTCTTTATAGAAGCCAGTTTCCAGCGTGCAACCCAAAATCAGGGATTCAGCATAATCTTCGGTGACGGCTTTTCGACCCTCTTCGATGAGCCGATTGCGAGTGCAAGTGTGGTCTTGTTGAAATTCAACCACATTCATACCTACATCGCGGAAAGACATCAATTTTTCGCCATAACCATATTCGTAAACCGTGCTTTGCATCTGGTTAACCCATTTGCGCTGCCCTACAATAATAGAGAAATTGTTGGCTAAGATCATAGCAACCTGAATAGAAGACTGGCAGGGTGCGACTACAACCATATCGCCTGATATTTCACGAGCATCGTGCAACGCTGTGTCGTAAAAACAGCCGATAATCAGAGCATCAAATTTTTCCTGTGCTGCCTGATAAGTCGCACGGATAATATCGGCCGTTATAATGGCTTCGTAAGTGCGATACTCCAGGTTTGTCAGAGCGCCAACGCCAGGGTTCAAAGAAGTTACATGGACTTCTGTATTTGGATATTTATGAGTTTGGATCATATCTGCAAAGAATTGGTCATAGTCACTGGTTCCTACGGGGTTTAAAAACATAACTTTAATTTGATCCATCTTTTTTGTCTCCTTATGTTTATTGTTTGATGCTAGATCACAAATTATTGCCTGACGCTGGATAAATTATCTGCACCTTCTTCGGTGAAAAGATGACAACGCACTAGATGGCCGGGTTCAAGTTCTATCATTTCCGGGTCAATTCGGGTACAGATGTCCATTTTATAGGGACAGCGCAGGTGGAAGCTACAGCCCGACGGAATATTAACCGGGCTGGGAATCTCGCCCGTAGAAACGACTTTCTCCGGCTTCAGTTTTTCCTCGTCTTTTGAAATAACAGGAATAGCGGAAAGTAGCATCTGCGTGTAGGGATGCCTGGGGCTTTCAAAAAATTCACGAGCTTCAGCCACTTCGCAAAGTTTGCCCAGGTACATAATAGCCACCCGTCCCGCCACGTTACGCATCAAACTCAAATCGTGGGTGATGAATAAATAAGACAGGTTAAACTCTTTTTGCAAGCGTATGAGCAGGTTGATTACCTTGCCCTGCACCGATACATCCAGTGCTGAAGTTGGTTCGTCTAAAATAATGAAGGATGGGTTGGCTGCCAGGGCGCGGGCAATGGCTACAATTTGTCTTTCGCCGCCACTTAGAGCCCGAGGATACTTGTGCAGATAGTCCAAAGGGAGCTCAACCATCTCCAATAACCGAGCCATTTCTTCCAGTCGGTTTTTTATCTCGGGTCGATGAATTTTTAATGGTAGTTCCAGAATTTGCTTGATATTCTGTCTGGCATTCAAAGAGGAACCGGGGTCTTGAAAGACAATTTGGATTTCTTTTTTTAGATGTTGCGGGCGTTTGCCGTTTCTGAAAAGATCATCATCTCTAAATTTGATGTGCCCAGAAGTGGGCCGATACATACCAATGGTGGTATAGGCCACCGTACTTTTTCCTGACCCAGATTCACCAACCAGCCCAAATACCTCGCCCTCATTAATGGCAAAAGAAATGCCGTCAACTGCTTTTACGGATATCGGCTTTCGTTTCCGTAAATCCTTGTGTCCGATGACAAAGTATTTTTTTAGATTGCTAAAAGTTAAAATTGGTTTCATTGTTTTTTTCAGAGAGTGGGGAACAGAAAATTTCCCATCCTTACTCCCTACTCCTTATTTTCGTCATGAAGGAAACAGGCCACTTGATGTTCTTTGCCAATAGTGAAGGTGGGTGGTTTTTCTTGCCGGCAGATGTCCATGGCGAGCGGGCAGCGAGGGTGGAAACGGCAACCGGTAGGCGGGTTCAGGTAATCGGGAATACGGCCTGGAATGCCATCAGCCACGCCACCACCACTTAACTTGGGGACGACATCCATCAATCGCTGAGTATAGGGATGTTTTGGGTTTTCAAATAGTGTTTGAGTGGGCGCCGATTCAACCATACTGCCGGCATACATCACGTACACTCGGTCAGTTAATTGACGGACAATACCCAACGTGTGGGTGATGAGAATGATTGAGGTATTTTTTTCTTCCACCAGATTGCGCAACAACCGCAATACCTGATCCTGAATGGTCACATCCAAAGCCGTGCCCGGTTCATCGGCAATTAGTAAATCCGGTTTCGTTGCCAGGGCCATAGCTATGCAAACACGCTGACGCATCCCCCCGCTGAGTTGTACCGGGTAGGCTTTGAGCAAGCGTTCCGGGTCGGCCAGCGATACGTCTTTGAGCGCAGCGATTGATGCTTCCCTAATTTGTCGTTTAGTTAACTTGTGATTGCTTTGGCTCTTGATAACTTCGGCCAACTGTTGCCCAGCGGTAAAGACAGGGTTTAATGCGGCAGTGGGGTCTTGAAAAATCATTGAGATGCCATTACCTCGCAAATCACGAAGGGCTTTTTGGCTCATATGCAGGATATCTTGTCCTTTGAAGCGGATATCTCCTCCCACAATTTGAGCCGGTGGCATAGGCAAGACACGCAATATGGTCTTTGCCGTGCTGGTTTTGCCGCAACCGGTTTCACCAACCAGGCCGATTTTTTCACCGGGGTGGAGAACCAGATTTACTCCATTGAGCACATGCAAGGAACCACCGTAAACTTTGTAATTGAGTTGCAAGTTTCTTATTTCAAGCAAAGGTTGTGTGTTCACTATACCTCCTCCGCCGCAAATAAGTCTCGCAAACCATCGCCCAACAAATTAAAGCCTAACACAATCACCACAATAGCTAACGCGGGAAAGAGTGACATCCACCACAAATCGGGTAGAAAACGGGAGCCACCAGCAACCATCGTTCCCAATCCGGGTTTGGGCGGCTGGACGCCTAAACCCACAAAGCTTAAAGAAGCGCCGATTAATATAACCCAACCCATATCCAAACTCATTTTGGTGAAAATGGGCGATACGCAATTGGGCAAAATCTCCTTAAATAAGATGTGCCACTGACCAGCGCCCATTGTTTCTGCTGACCTGATGAAATATTCGTTGCGGATTTGGGTGGCAAGCCCATAAACCAGACGGGTGTACCAAGGCCACCACATTAGCGAAACCGCTATCATCGAATTAAACAAGTTGGGTTTGAGCATTGAAGCAATGGCGAGAGCCAAAATGAGCGGTGGAACTGCCAGGAATATATCGGTGACGCGCATGATGACAGTATCAATCCATGAGCCGTGATAGTACCCGGCCAATAAACCCAACAATACACCAGGTGGCACAACCAGGGTCAACACAACTACGCCCATCGTCAACGAAAAACGAAAGCCAAAGATGGTTCGGGAAAAAACGTCACGACCAGCCACATCTGTACCAAAGAGGTGGGCAAAACTGGGCGTCTGTTTGGCACTGGCAAAATCGGTGAAAGGCCCGGCATGTTCTGGATAAGGTGCAACATACGGTGCAAAAACAGCCAGCAATACAACCAATACTACAGTTGCCAATCCCACTACTGACAGCGGGTTACGGGAAAATTTATACCAGTTCCGCCCCCAATTCTCCAGGCGGCTGTTACGCTCCATTTGTTTCCAGGTGTCTGCGGTAATTGTTACCGGCGGCGCTATTTTAACTTGGTCAGTCATCTTATTCTCCCTTCGCTGCGCTCAACCGGATGCGGGGATCTAGTTGAGCCACGGTAAGATCCACAACAACGTTAGCGATAATAAAGACGACCCCCAACGTTAAAATAACTGCCGAAATAGCATTGAGGTCTTTGCGCAGCATCGCATTGATACCGTAGCGGGAGATACCGGGCCAGTTGAAGATAAGCTCAACTAAAAAAGCGTTGCTCATTGTAGCCGCAAAATCTAAACCTAAGATCGAAACTGAGGGAATGAGGGAGGGTTTTAACAAGAATTTATTCATTATTACTCGTTCCGGGATACCCAACGCCCGACCAGCAGCAATGTAATCCTTGGTCAGATTATCTGACATTGCAGAGCGGGTAATGCGGGCTTGCTGGGCCATTGAACCCATCGCCAAAGCCGACGCCGGCAAAATAATGTGTTTTAACGCATCCCAAAACACGTCCCATTGACCGGCGAGCAGGGCATCTATGGTATATAATCCAAACACCCTGGGTGGAGAGGACATCCCTTCGCTTAACCGCCCTATTGTTGGCAACCAACCGAGGGCAAAACCAAACACCAGTAAGAAAATAATTGCCCATACAAATGATGGAGTGACTGCCCCAAAATAAGAAATGACCCGCACAAAATTATCGACCCAGCTATCTTTGTGCCGGGCTGAGACAGCGCCCAAACTTATTCCCCCCACAGCCATAAATAATCCAGCATAAAGTGCCAATTCAAAGGTGGCCGGAAAAAACTCAAGGATGTCGTTGGATACGTTGCGCCGCGTCACCAAAGAAAGCCCAAAATCCCCGTGGAGTGCGTCGGTTAGCCAATAGACGTATTGTATCGGTAAAGAATCATTCAGGTGCATCTGCTCGCGCAGGTTGTCTATTACCGAAGCAGGCGCTCTGGCTCCTGCGGCAATGCGGGCCGGGTCACCGGGTATTACACGAGAGATGATAAAGATAACAATTGAAAGGCCAAGCAGAACAAAGATTGAGTGTGTGGCTCGCTTGACAATAAAGATGAACGTTTGCATAAATATCCTTCCAGGAAGGTGTTCAGGCGGTTGGATTAGCTTTAGAAACAGGCCAACCAAATCCAGGTCTGCCAGGATTGGAATACCTGGCAGACCTCTAAAACAGGGATTTATTTGTTTACACTAATTCTGGCCGCCAGAATGTTGTACCCCATCATTGGGATTAGGTCTCCTTTGGCTGCCGGCCAGTCAAGATAACTTTGGTAGGCATGTTTTTCAACCTGGTCATACACGAAAATTGAGGGCGCTCTATCAGCCAATTCTGCCTGGATGTCTTGATATTTGGCAAATCGCTCCGTTTGGTCAATGGTTCTCAACGCATCGTCAATAGCGGTATCAAGGTTTGTATCTTGCAACCATTCGTTTTGCGTCCAAGTGGTGGCAGTGCTTGAGTGGTAACGCTGTTTGAGCATCGGGCCTGCTTCGGGCAAGTCTGCGGAAACGTAAACACTAGCCACATGTGGGCTGGTCTCCAGCGTAGATGCGTTTTCAACAAAAGACAACCACGGCGTGGACACGATTTCTACTGGAATACCGAGGTCGGCCATATTAGATTGGAATAACAGCGCAAATTTTTCTTCATCCGGCACCTCGGAAATCCAGGAAAAATCAATGGGATATTGGTCAATAGAGTCGGCGTACTGGCATTGTGCCAACTCTTCTTTGGCTTTTTCCGGGTTGTAGGTGTAAACGGTTACATTGGCGTTGTGTCCACCCAGAGCTTTTGGTACCGGCCCTACCATAGCCGTAGTGCCAGGCCATTCCAAACCAACCGCAGTCTTATAATTAAATCCATAAGAAATCGCGCGGCGGCAATGGACATCATCTAGAGGCGCAAGCTGGTTATTAAGCATGAAATAGAAGGATGTCAAATTAGGGAAGGCGGCTACATCAACGCCTTCAACCTTTTGCAAAGTTTGTAATGCTTCGATAGTTTGCCATTGGTCAGAAATATCGAGTTCGCCGTTAGACATCAGCGTGCGTACGGTGGCGGTTTCGGTGGCGGCAAGCATTCGGAACTGGTCAGGCGCGTTGTCTACAAAATCGCCCCACCAATCCGAAAATTTTCCCATCAAAACATATTCTTCCAGCGGGAACTCTGTTACCATATAGGGACCTGAACCGGCGTCATGAGTTAACAGAAACTCTTGCCCGTAGTCGCCCTCGTCCCCATAGGGACCTTCGGCCTTGGTGTTGGCACGGACCAAATCTTCATTAAGCACATAGAGGCGCGCGAGGCTTGGTAAGAAGAGGCCACTGGGTTGAGCTAATTTGAACGCTACCGTATAATCATCAACGACGGTTGCGCTCTCAACGGTATCGATAAACATGTAGGCAAACCCTTCGCCCACGGTTTGCAGTCGATTCATACTATATACTACGTCGCTGGCCTGTAAGTCACTTCCATCGTGAAATTTCACTCCTTGTTTCAGTTTGAAAGTCCAGGTCAAACCGTCATCAGAAACTTCCCAGCTTTCAGCCAACCAAGGTTGAACACTGCCGTCTGAATTGGGGAAAATCAAAGTGTCATACAAGTTCGCCAGAGCAGTAGCGCTGGAATAATCCGAACCGACAGCCGGGTCAATGGCGGTAGGCCAGGCAAAAGATACCCGCAGCACTCGTGGGGATGTTTCTGCTACAGCAGGCACTTCGGCGGTCTGTACTTCTTTGGTCGCCACCGGCGCTTCTTTTGTCGGCTGTTGCTGGTCACTTGATTGACCGCAAGCCGCAGTCAGCAGCACGGTTACTAATAACAATAGTAAAATTGATACTCTCCTCATTGAAAACCTCCTCTTTTTATGTGGAAGGGTTTACATCCTTCCTTTTTTGAAAAAATACCTTTACGGAATATAAATAGTTTATTCGCTTCTGGTTCATTTTACATCGGTCAAAAGACGCGTTTTTGTTAAGTCAAAAAGCCCACTGTAAAAGTGGGCTTTTAGGTACATTTGACTTATCGATGTGATGAATGGCCTGGTTTATTTTTCGGTTAGGTTGAGTCAAGCTTGGTTAGTCCCTTTCGAAGGGCGTGCAGGGCGGCTTGAGTGCGATTGGCCAGGTGAAGCTTAGCCAAAATATTCCCAACGTGATTCCGAACCGTTCGTTCGCTGATATGCAATATATCTGCAATCTCCTGGTTTGTCAGCCCTTGGGCAACCAGTATCAGGACTTCTATTTCACGTTCAGTTAAAGATTCATGGGTGCTTGGAAGCTTTGGTGGGCGGTTGATTTCCTGAATGAGTTTTAGCGCCACAGTAGGGTCAAGGGATGACACGCCTCGGCACACGTCACGGATGGCTTGGAGAAGTTTCTGGGGCGAAGCGTCTTTGAGCAAATAGCCTAACGCACCAGCTTTGATAGCCGGCAAAACTTTATCGTCTTCGGCAAAGCTGGTTAGTGCCAGAATACGTGCGTTTTGGTTTTGCTGAGTTATTTTCCCGATAGCCTCGATGCCGTCCATCTGAGGCATCACCACATCCATTAATATAACATCCGGATTCAGCTTGCGTACTAACCGCACCGCGTCTTTGCCGTTACCCGCCTCTCCCACAATTTCCATACCTGGCTCGGTACTGATTAGTGCGTGTATTCCTTTGCGCACAACGGTGTGATCATCAGCAACAAAAACACGGATTGTTTCAATCATAATTTCACTCCTGACGTAGACAATTGTGCTTGATTTACGCTGACTACTATTTTCGTGCCTTCACCCGGTTTTGATATAATTTGCAATTGCCCTTTCAACTTCTCAACTCGTTCGCGCATACTAACCAGACCCATTCCATCCTTTTTGTGATCGGCACGACTATTAAAGCCAACTCCGTTATCTGAAACTACTACCTTCATCCCGATATCATCAATATATAATTGAACCGTGATCGAGGTAGCTAAAGCGTGTTTTAATGTGTTATTCAACGCCTCTTGAATGATACGGTATATTCCTTCTTCAAGGTGAAGGGGTAATTCCACCGATTGATCGGCTATTAAGTGAGCTTTAATCCCAGCCCTTCGCTCAACAGCGTTTAATCTTTGCTGAATAGCGGCAACTAATCCACCTGCCTTCAAATCCATTGGACGCAACTCATAAACCAGCAAGCGCATCTCTTTGAGCGCATCTTGAGCAGTTTTGTTTAGCCATGTCAAGTGTTTTTCAGCATCTTCCAAGTCACCGCTTCGCAGCAACCGCTGACTTGCTTCAGCAAAGAGAGTCAAACTAAAAAGCGATTGCGTAACCGAGTCGTGCAGGTCTCGAGCTAAGCGTCTGCGTTCTTCCATCACCGCCAACTGAGCTGCCTCTTGATACAGCTTGGCGTTTACTACGGCTACGCCGACCTGGTGGGCAATGGAAGACAAAAGCGTTATCTCCTCTGGGTTAAAGCGATGCTCGGCTTTACTGAATACACTAAAAACGCCCACTACCTTGCCCTTCGCTTGCATCGGCGCACCCAAATAGGTATGCAGCACGTTGGCAGGTGCATTTTGCATCTTCAGCACATCACCCATATTAGATACCATTATCGGCTTACTTTGCTCAAATACCTGGCTAATCAGGCTATTGTCTAATGGTATTGAGCTAAGATGGGTAATGGCAGATTGCGACAATCCATTATGAGCGGTTAGATACAGGGTTTCTGATTGAGCGTCCCACAAATGGATTGTCCCTTTTTTGCTCTTCATTATTGGTAACACTCGGACGAGTGAACTCTTCAGAATAGTATTCAGATCAATTGACTGACTGGCGATTGAGGCTACGTCGTACAAAACGGATAACTCGTCGTGTGCTTTTTTTAAATCTAATTCGGCATGCTTACGCTCAGTAATATCGTAACCAAACGTAATCGCCCCATAAATTTTTCCCTGGCCATCTTGTAGGCTGCGAGAATTCCATAAGATGGTTTTTATCTGACCATCCTTGCACAGAATATCTCTTTCAAAATATCTCAGCCCCTTATTATGAAGAACGATATCTAATGCTGGTGACATGCTTTGCTTGCGATACGCTTCATCTGGGTAGAGCCATTCCCACACTTTGGTATGTCCTAACACTTCCTCTTGCGAATAGCCACTGATTTCTTCAGCTACTCTATTCCAATAGATGATGTTTAGCTCATTATCATGCACATTCAGCCAGACATTGACGTTCTCGATAATGCTGTCTGAGAACAAGTCTTGAATGTGGGCTTCCAATTGTGCCGATTCTTTCCCGGTAATTTTTCGCTGTTCGGTGGTCATTGCCGATGCTCTCGATTTCAGGGGTGTAAACCGATTATACTCCGAAAACGTAAGATAAAAAAAATGACTGATCCCAGAAACTGGACAGTGAAAATAGGTCAACTACCCAACGCGCCTGTGCCCCGCCAGGGGTAGAAGCAGTTTGGCTTGTCCCTAACAAAGAACGTTGAGACGTATGGGCGGTTGACGAATGCCCCAGCCGTGAAATATTCACGGCCGCGTTGACATCAGCATTGGAAGCGTGACCACACTGATGGCATTTGAAACTTGATTGAGAGGGTCTATTGTGTTTAGCGGTATAACCGCAAGCAGAACATTTTTGAGAGGTATAAGCCGGGTCTACGAAGACAACCGGGATGCTCGCAAGCGCGGCTTTGTAGCGTACTTTCTGTCCCAAATCGTAGAAAGACCAGCGAAGAAACGTCCGCCTTCGCTATGGACTCGTTCCTGAGGTCACCCCGATTTAGTAGACAGGGAGTTAAGCACCTAAAGACAACGCTTCATAGCTGACCGGGCTTTTATAGCCCAATGCCGAGTGACGCCGATAACGATTGTAGAATATTTCAATATACTCAAAAATATCTGATCTGGCTTCAGCTCGAGTGGTGTAGTACCGGTGAAAAACCCGTTCTGTTTTCAGGGTACCGAAGAAACTTTCCATCGGCGCATTGTCATAACAGTTACCTTTGCGGCTCATACTACTCGTCATTCCTGCTTGTGTCAACAAGGCTTGATAGTCTGCGCTGGCATATTGGCTCCCCCGGTCGGAATGATGCAACAAGCCGGGAGACGGTTTACGGACATTGATGGCCATTTGTAAGGCGTTGATGACTAATTGGCGGTGCATACTCTCACTCGTTGCCCAACCGATAATCTTGCGTGAATAAAGATCCAATACTGCTGCCAGGTAAAGCCAGCCCTGTTCAGTTTTGATATAGGTGATATCAGTCAGCCATATTTTATCCGGCTTTTCCACTTTGAAATTCTGATTGAGCCGATTAGGCGCTACCGGTAATTTATGATTGCTATCCGTCGTTGTGACCTTGAAACACCGTTTTGTTTTGGAAAACAGCCCGTTCTCGCGCATCAAACGCGCCACACGGTTCTGTCCACAACGAATGCCGTCATCTACCAGGTCGGCATGAATGCGTTCATGACCATATGTTTCGTCACTCTTTTCAAAATATATTCGTATCTGCGCTAATAAAGCTTTGTCTGCCATCTTCCGCTGGCTGGGGGAGCGCCTGCGCCAAGCATAATAGCCGCTACGCCCTACCTTTAATATTCGACACATTAACACCACCGGGTATTCTCGGCGGTGTTCTGCGATGAATTGATATTTCAGCGCGGGTTCTGCGTGAAGATGGCGACCGCCTTTTTTAAGATTTCATGCTCCATTTGTGATTCTTTGAGTGCTTTCTTCAGTCGAATAACTTCCGCATCTCGCTCTTTTGGTTGACCTTTTCCCGGAAACGCTTGAGCCGGGTCTGCCCGAAATTCACTCCGCCATCGATGCAAGGTGCTCCTGCTCACACCGAGCCTTTCTGCGATCTGCTCTATCGGCTTCTCGCTATTGTACAACAGCTTGACTGCCTCAATCTTAAATTCTTTCGTGTACGTTTGTCGTGTGTTACTCACTTAGTGTTCCTCCGTTTTGGTTAACTTGTAGTTTAATCTCTTATCCTACTGTCTACCAAATCGGGTATCCCTCAAGGATTGGTCTCTGGTACACAAGGGCCAGAGATCAATCCTTTTGATTATTTACCGAAGAACTGGCTGACGGGAGTAATGGTGGCCTTGCATCGCTTAAAGCCCGGTGTGAGAAACTTCTCGACCGCGTCGTAGTCATTGGCTTCCACGATGTAGTATAGTGTATGCTCGGTGTAGGCCCCATAAGCCGCCACAATCTTGAGCGCCGGTACATTCTCTGGCTTCTCGTGGAGTACCTCGCGCCCGCCTGCATCAATAGGGCAGGTCTCCGCTGTGTGGGTCTGGGTAATGAGGAACAGCATGGCAATTCACCTCCTTTCTTGAACATATCCCGGTTAACTTACCGGGTCACGAATATTACAGCTTGCGACCTAACGCCCCGTTTCACGCGCCCCCACAAAGCTGGCTTCAATTGAGGTTGGTTGCGCCACTTGCAGCCTGCTTTCAGACCCAAGGCTATGCGGAGGGGCGTGAAACGATTTGTTATGTGGTATTTTGCCTCATACATTCTATTTACGGCCTAATTTTATGCAGATTGTTTTATCCGCTGATGCTTTGGTCTTGGTGCAAGTGTACCATACAACATACCTTCAGCACTAATATCTTCGTCAAGATCAGGCCAATGTACCCTATGCCCATCACCGATAATCTCATAATTAGCTCGCTGTTCAGGGGTTGCCTCTGCCAACCGTCACGACTAAACAAGAGGTACGCTAATCGTGCGCCCATCGGTAAGATAGGCTGTGATTGTATCTTCAGTCACTTGAATATCTTTAATTCTTACTTCCACTTTAACCACAGTGTTCATACCATGCCTCAGTTATTTCGTCGTAATGAGTTTCAGTCATTTTACGTATCCGATTTAGCTCCTTTGGAGAATAGCCATAGTTTTTGCTCAATGAAATCGGGTCAAGCCAAAATTTGCATATCATTTTTTCTCGTTGGATGTGTACTTGCCTTAGTTCATTACAATCGAAGCTATAAAATAAAGAAACGATAGGGGCCGAGAATACCCTTGACTGTTGGCATTATGCTAATTTCCAGATTCCTTTAATAATGAAACATAATATGACGCCTCCTCAAAGTCAAACTAGAAATTTTTGAAGGTGACACCCACTTATGCCTCACGCTAAAATAATAACAAGCCGAAGCGCGGACGGATATTTTCTTTTACATCGAAGTGTTTTATAATCAACAGCGGCTCCATTCATCGCTCGGATATCTCAGCCCGGAAGCGTTCGAGGTTGATTATCACGCTCGCACCCAACCGGGCTTAACATTGTGTCCACAAATATAGGAGAGAGTCAAAACAAGTTCCGTGCCATTTTTGCACACTATATGTTGAGGTCGATTTGCCGAAGTTCAACAACATATAGTGGCATAAAGTCGATCAAGAATTTATTTCACCGGATTTTCTATATGAACCAATAGTTTACAAGTGTACACAGAAAGTGTAGATTGGAGGACGAATGTTTATTTTACTTTTGTTAGTAACATTCATCATTGCTGCCGTTGTATCTTTTGGAGTCGCCAGATTTTTTGATGCACCTATCTCTTCAATTCTGGATCGCATTGTGGCAGAGGAGTTGAGTACGGCTTGGCATCGGTACATCAAGTTTGCCATCTATATTGTAGGCATCTCGGGTGGGGTGCGCATCTGGGAGCTGGAAAAATACATTACCGCCGTCGAAGCGGATACCGAGATTGTCACCCTCAATGCTGAACGTTGGATATTGGAAATCTACCGAACCGCGATTTCTACTTTGGCGAGCATCGCCTGGATGCTGCTCGTATTCTTTGTGTTTGCCTTGATCGCCTTTGTAGTGGTTAGAGGCTTTGAACTCAAATACGAAGCGAAACAAGATAAGCCATAACAACCAATTCCACGAGAAAGATTATAGGATTTTTTGATAGCGTTGATGAATGTCGTTTAGTAGCAAAAAGCCATAACAATCCAAATTAGCCGAATTGCTGAGCAGTGTTCGCAAAAGAATGTGGGTGGTGAGCGGGGTCACAGGTAACATTTTAACGAGTATAATGTGCTACAATATCTGTAGCTAACTTCAATACGCTAATCCGCAACTCTTCCGGGGCAATTACATCCACGGATGCACCCATTCCCAGCACATATGCTTGCGCCTCTCCAACCCTTTCAAAAGTATAATCCACTACTCGCCGGCCTTCCGAATCAGGTTGGGCTTGTTCAATAAGCGGCCGAACACCTTCCCCCAAAATATAGGGCAAAATAGGAACCAAATCTGGCCCAATGCGTAGGGTCGCCGGATATTTTGGCAGACTGGCCTCGTAATCGGCCACCCAATCTGCCCAGAACTTGGCTAAATCAAAATCTTGGGGTCGAAGAAAATATCCAATATCTTTGTTGATGATGGTGGGGCCGGTTCCGTACCGGTGGTCTTTATTCACTCATTGGCCGGAAACACGCAACATTGGTCCGCACAACTCAGCCACGTTCGAACAACGCGGCGAGCTGTCGCCCTTGATCTCAGGGGACATGGTCAGTCGTTATCACCTGCAAATGGTGATTACGCTATTGACTCAATGGCCCAAGATGTTCAGATGGTTATCGATCAGTTAGGTATTCAAAGATTCATCCTGGTAGGTCATAGTATGGGCGGCAGCGTTGCTATTGCTTTTGCAGGCACTTATCCTCAACGAGTGACCGGATTGCTTCTGGCCGATCCGTCCGGCGATTCGACCCAAATGCCGGTTGAAGAGGTACAACAGTATCTTGGCGCTTTGGAGTCCGAAGCCTACACAGACGTTGTTGAAGGTTACTGGAATCAAATCCTGACCGGTTCGACTGAAACGACGCAGGCAAAAGTAATGCAGGATTTACGCGATACGCCAAAAGCAACAGTTGTTAGTGTTTTCAAAGAGCTTTTTAAATACAATCCTGTGCCGGCATTGGAACATTACGACGGCCCTAAGTTATCGGTCATCACATCGCTTAACGAAACTCCGTTTAGCCTGCACCAACTTGTACCCAACCTTCCGCATAAAATGATAACAGGGACAGGACACTGGTTACATCTGGATAAGCCAGAAGAGTTCAATCGGATAATGGACGAATTTCTTGCATCTGTTGGGAATGGCATTGTACGTTAAAAGATATACACAAAAAGTCAGTATTACGATTCAACGTTGAACTCACCTGACACACGATTGCATTCGCTTCTGTTGGCAAATCGTACTTCCACTACGCCCGCAATCGTGTGTCAACTTTTGCGTTGAGCTTTTTGGGTTTCCGTGCTAAAGTGTAACAGGGTTTGTAGTTCAACGGAGTCTTACCAACAACCTACCCGCTACCGATGACATGCAGAGTCAAATTTGAGGTTGCAATTTGGTGAAATGCCTGGAATTTCAATGTTGGCAGTTATCGGTGCGGGATTTTTGAGGAATGAGCACCGATTGGAACACAGTTTTTGCAGTTGGTAGTCCGATTTTTCTAATCGAGGTTTTTTTGACTGAATCCCATTTTGTAATTACAATGTGATTATAAAGTGAGGTGTGTTATGACACTCAAAACTCGGATTATTCAGATTGGAAATTCGCAGGGCATCCGTATCCCCAAACCTATTCTTGAACAACTTGGTTTCACCGAAGAGGTTGAGTTGGAAGTCTTACCTGGCCAGTTGGTTGTTCGTTCTGTCCACCAGCCCAGGCAGCAGTGGGACGAATATTTCAAGGCGATGGCAGAAGCGGGGGATGATCAATTGCTTGATGATGAACCGTTGACTCTAACCGAATGGGAAGAAAGTGAGTGGGAATGGTAGTCAAGCGCTTTGAGATCTATTTGGTCAATCTCAACCCGACAGTCGGAAGCGAAATCAAGAAAACACGACCTTGTTTAATTGTCTCCCCAGATGAAATGAATCGTCATATTGCCACGGTTATCATTGCCCCGATGACCACAAAGAGGAGGAATTATCCAACCCGAGTATCGTGTAAATTCGAGGACAAGAGTGGTGAGGTTGTGTTGGATCAACTGCGAACTGTCGACAAAAAGCGGCTAGTGAAGAAGTTGGGGTGGATAGATAAGAAAACACGGCAGTCGGTTTTGTTGACTTTGGCCGAAATGTTTGCTGAGTGAGGTTACAAAATCCTTGATTGAAGTTTGCATTGAGCACCAATCGCACTTTTCCGTGTAGGGCACATCCAACAAGGCCGTTGGGGCCGACCCATTGAGCTGGTTTTTAACTGCTAGACTTGCCTTTTATTGAGGTCAACTTTGGGCGGCACAACGGCAGGTGTTAGGTTGCTGCCTACTACTACAATTCAACTACAATTCAACTACAATTCAACTAACTGGCAGAGACTTTTTCTGAAATTGACAAAAAACAGTTAATCTGATATAGTCTCTGTCATTAGGATGAAGAATGTATCTGTTTGGTTTTAGAGTGACCACCAGATCTTGGGGCGGTCGCTTTTTTCTTGCGGTGAACCTCTTTAACCTATATCTCTATCAAATTTCAACACTAGTAACAATAAGGAAAATAACAGTATTATGTCTGAACGAATTATAGGTACCGTCAAGTGGTTCAACGCCGATAAGGGCTACGGGTTCATTGAACATGAGGGTGATGAAGATGTCTTTGTGCATTACTCTGCGCTCCAGTCTGAGGGGTATCGCTCATTAGATGAAGGTCAGCGCGTTGAGTTTAGCATTGAGCGTGGCCCTAAGGGACTACAAGCTAGCAACGTTGTGCCCCAGCCTCAATAGTAAAGGATTATACTATGAACAAGAAACTTTACGTGGGTAATCTCAGTTACGAAACAACCGAGGACGAACTGCAAAAGTTGTTTGTCGAGGTTGGGCCAGTCGTATCAACGACTATCATCACTGATCGCGCTTCAGGCCGGTCCAAAGGCTTCGGTTTTGTCGAGATGGAAACTGAACAGGCTGCCCAAGAAGCCATCGAACGGTTGAATAATCACGAAATCAATCAGCGCAGCATCACCGTCAGTGAAGCACGCCCTCCCAAAGAACGTTCTTTTGGAGGGGGTGGGAGACATAGTGGCCCAAGTGGTGGGCGCGGTAGGTCCCCTCGTGGCGGTGATCGTCGTCGCTATTAGGCCCTATTTGAGATACCAATGATACCAAAAAAGCGCGGAGAATCTCCGCGCTTTTTTTTGTTAGTTGCAGGATACTGGTTTTTGTGGTGAGCTACCCAGCGTGCCTGTGCCCCGCCTGCGCCCCGTATAGGGTGAATCGTGAAGCTGTTGGGTTTTACGGGCTGTGTCATAACTTGCAGGTAGTCTTAAATTGGGGTATCCGTCACGCTGCCGCTGAACTTAACCGTTAGCTGGATTGGTTTCACATTCAAGAAAGCAATTCGCACTCTGATGATCTTAACAAATCACAACGTTATCCCCAGCGCTGCCCAAACACCGGGCATTGCCAGCTGCTGGAATATCTCATCCATACGTTCTGGCGGGTAAGGCATGTTGTTGTCAAGCCACCAGGTGAGCAGGGTCAGTAAAGCGCCTGCCAGATAGTTTGCCATCACAGGCGGCGGCACCGAGGGAGTTTGCCCACCCGGCAGAAGCCGTTCAATTTGTTCCTGGATATGGTCGCTTAAGTGATTTTGGATTGTTTTGATAATCACATCAATGCCCCGTCCCCCGACCATTGCTTTGTAGAGGCGATGTTGCTCTTGGGTATGGCGAAATAGAGGCAGGGTTGACAAGATACGGCTGCTCTCCCCATTTCCCTCGTCCTCCATTGGCGGGCTTTCAACACCCCAGATCAGGCTGTGAACAAGTTCTTCCATGCCGCTAAGCAACAAATCCTCTTTGTCTTGATAGTGCGCGTAAAACGTTGATCGGCCCAGATTGGCCCGGTCAATAATATTCTGTACAGTTATTGAGTCGTAGCCCTTCTCCGCAATAAGTGACACTAGTGCATCGTTCAAAAGCTGGCGGGTTCGCTGCACCCGGCGATCCACTTTTGCATTTTTCATCATTTCCACCCCATCTCCGTATAATTTTAGCTATTTATTCGCTACTGAACATATTCTTTGGTTTGGTTGTTGACATTCACTCCGGTAACACATACACTTTTAACAAACACAGTGTTCGATAGTGAATGTATTGTAGTCAAAAATCAATAGAAGGGAAACTATTATGACCAGAAATAATGAATACCGTCAAACTAACTTAAATACTGTCCTCAGGGTTTTCAGGTGGCTTCATTCCCACCCATATTTCATACTTGTCGTTGCTATTGTCATCGTTGCTGTGGTTTTAGGAACACATCTTGACTTTTCTCAAATCCTGGCCAATCCGGTAGCGTTGATTGTGGGAGGAGTAGGCGTGATTGTAGGACTACATATTCTGGGAGTTGGTATGTTTGCTTTTTTAGCCCAAAGACGCCGGCTGGGACAGCAAATTTCCAACCACAGTAAAGACGCACCGGAAACTTATCAACATCAGCATAACAAAACGCACCATCATAACGGCGCAACATTAGAGACAAGAGGCGAGACAATCCGCTGGGCTTCCTTTTATGACCGGTTTGTTAATCTGGTGTCGTTTGGAAAAGAAAAATCTTTCCGGAAGATGACCATTGCCCTGGCCCAAGTGAAGCCGGGAGAGAAGGTGCTGGATGTGGGGTGCGGTACCGGCAGTTTGACTATCGCCGCCAAGGTGCAGGTCGGCCCAACCGGCGAGGTGTATGGCACCGATGCTTCACCAGAGATGATTGACGTAGCTCGACGAAAGGCCGCTAGAGCCGGGGTAGATGTTACTTTTCAAGTTGATTTGATAGAGAACATCACCTTTCCAGATAATCAGTTTGATGTGGTGTTGAGCAGTTTTATGATGCACCACTTACCCGATGCTCTAAAGCGCGCGGGTCTGGCCGAGATATACCGCGTTTTGAAACCGGGCGGGCGGCTCCTGATTGTAGATATGGAATCCTCGTCAGGCGGCTCTGTGGTTCAGCGACTTTCGGATTTGATGATTCAACTGCATGGCGGCCATACGGTTATGCAGAATAATGTAAAAAAGCTTGTCCCTTTAATGAAAACTGCCGGTTTTACAAGCGTGGAAACAGATAAGATAAATCGGCAAATTTCATATATTGCAGGGAAAAAAACCCTTTAAAATCACGGATGAGGAACTAATTATGCCCACTAAATCATTTGATATATCTCGGGCCTCAATATGGGTGAAAAAGATACCCGCCTGCCGGAATTCACGCAAGGCTTGGGTGTGGTCGTGGATGAACAAGCCTGCTTTTATGTTATGAATGAAATCGGCGATAGCATTCAAGATGATTGGGGGGGCCGGGTGTTATCCGTTAAACGCAACCCGATTGACAGCGTCCCGTTTGCTGAGTGGGAAGATGGCAGTCGCCCCTTTCAATTATTCTCCCGCTGGTACGGTTTTGCTTTTACTTTTCCCGGCTGCGCTATTTACGGGCATGAAAATGGTTAGAGTGCATTTAAAGTAAGGGAATGTAACGATGTCGAACAAAACAAATAATCACCCCCATCCGCACAATTATACTCACAATCACAACCCTAGCCATACCCCCCACAACCAGGGCTGGTGGGGCCGGATTGCCGCGATATTTCATCTACATGGACACGGTCACGGCGAACTTGCCTCGGATCAGGCTTTTATTGACAATGAAGAAGGTATTCGCACTGTCTGGCTGGCCCTGGCCGCTTTGACTTTAACCTCTATCCTGCAAATTGTCATCGTTGTCTGGAGCGGCAGCCTTGCTTTGTTTGCAGACACGGTTCACAACATCGGCGATGGTCTCAATTCCATTCCCTTGCTCATCGCCTTCTACCTGGCCCGCCGCGCCGCGACTCGCCGTTACACTTATGGCTTTGCCAAAGCTGAAGACATAGCCGGCATCTTTATCGTCCTCTCAATCACCTTTAGCGCTGGGGTGATTTTTTGGGAGTCGTTCCAGAAATTGTTCAATCCTCAGCCGCTTACCAATTTGGGGTGGGTGGTGGCGGCCGCCATTATCGGTTTTCTGGGCAATGAAGCCGTCGCCCTACTCCAAATTCGAGTGGGGCGCAAAATTGGGTCGGCCGCTCTGGTTGCCGATGGCCTGCACGCCCGCACAGATGGCTTGACCTCTTTGGCCGTGCTGGTGGCTGCCGGGGGTTCCTGGTTGGGATTTCCAATTGTAGATCCCATTATTGGCTTGTTGATCGGCGTTGCTATCCTTTTCATCACTCGCGACGCTGCCATAACTGTGTGGTATCGCCTGATGGATGCCATAGACCCCGACACTTTAACGCAGGCTGAGAAGGTTGCGCAGCGCCAAGCGTCGGTGAAAGAGCTACGCCGGCTCCGTATGCGCTGGATAGGGCATCGTCTTCACGCCGAGGTTCACATTGCCGTTGACCCGCACTTGACGACGGTCCAAAGCCACCACATCGCCGAACAATTGCGTCACAATCTATTCCACCAAATCCCCAACCTGGCAGAAGTGGTTGTCCACGTCGATCCCTGGGCGGAACAGTTGGAGACAGTTCATCAACTTACAATACATCACGAGCCGGTTCCCCGACCTCTTAGTCGTTGAACTTGGGCGTTGCACTAAAAGCGCGGTATAGAGGGTTGTAGCATTGCAATGAAACACGGCCAAATACAAAACATCTATTTTCAGGAATACGAAACCAGGCTCGACCCAGTGGCGGGTTTAGTCCGTGTACACAACAACCAACAAACGACAGCAACACCTCATTCCACCGTCACCGATTTTGCCAGATTGCGCGGCTGGTCAATATCATTCCCCCGCCGAACCGCCATCCGATACGCTAACTGCTGCAACGGCAACACCGCCAGCACCGGCGACACCAGCGGATGCGTCGGCGGCACGGTGAGCACGTGGTCTGCCAGTGCCGCCGTGCGGTCATCGCCCTCCGTTGTCAGCGCAATCACCGTACCGTTGCGCGCCTTCACCTGCTCAATTTGGCTGACCATCTTCTCGTAAACGTGGTCGCGCAGTGCAATTGTCACCACCGGCATTTGCTCGTCAATCAGCGCAATCGGCCCATGCTTCATTTCTCCGGCGGGATACCCTTCCGCGTGAATGTAGCTAATTTCCTTGAGTTTTAACGCGCCTTCCAGCGCAATGGGGTAATTGATGCCCCGTCCCAAATAGAGAAAATGCTCTCGCTGGTAAAATCGATTGACAATCGTCTCAAAATCGTTGCCGTTTGCCAGCACGTGTCCCGCCTGGTCGGGCAACGCCAACAGCGCCTGCGCCAGCGATTGGCTCTCCGCCGCCGACAACGTGCCGCGCATCTGCCCCAGCGCCATCGCCAGCAGCAGTTGATCCACCAGCGACGCGGTGAACGCTTTGGTGCTCGCCACACCGATTTCCGGGCCGGTGTGCATCAAAATCACCCCGTCGCTGATGCGCTGCGCCATACTCCCCTGCACGTTCACAATGCTGATGAGGCGCGCCCCGCGCTTTTTGGCTTCGTCCATCGCCGCCAGCGTGTCCGCCGTCTCGCCGCTTTGACTGATTGCCAGCAACAGCGTGTGCGCATTAATCACCGGCTCACGGTAGCGAAACTCGCTGGCGTAATCCACTTCGACGGGAATTTTCGCCAGCGCTTCGATCATAAATTTGCCTACCAGTGCCGCATATGCGCTTGTGCCACAGGCAGTGATGACCATACGGTGGATGGCGCGGGCATCCGCCACCGATAGATTCAGTTCCGGCAGATGGACATCTCCCGTTTCAAAATCAATCCGCGTGCCGATGGTATCGGTCAAACTGCGGGCTTGCTCCGCGATTTCCTTTTGCATAAAATGGCGGTACTCGCCCTTTTCTGCGCTGATGGGGTCCCACGCCACATCGGTAATGTTTTTTTCGATGGGTTCGCCGTCGAGGTTAAAAAATGCTGCACCTCCGGCAGTGACAACTGCCATTTCGCCATCTTCCAAAAAAATAACTTTGCGCGTGTGTTCCAAAATAGCAGGCATGTCTGATGCCAAAAACGTTTCGCCATCACCCAAACCGATGGTCACACCACCCGCATTGCCCAGTCGAATGGCAACCAATTTGTCCGGTTCCAACTTGCTCAGCGCCACAATCGCGTGCGAACCGCGCAGGCGGCGGAACGCCATCCGGCACGCTGTCACAAAATCGTGTCCCTGCCGTAAATTTCCATCAATCAGATGCACAATTACTTCCGTATCGGTATCGGATTGAAAATGGTGGTCTCTGGCTTCCAGCTCTTTTTTGAGGGGGATAAAATTTTCCACAATGCCATTTTGAATAATGGCAACCGTGCCGCTCTCATCAGTGTGGGGGTGAGCATTGCGCTGGTTGGGTTCGCCGTGGGTTGCCCAGCGCGTGTGCCCAATGGCAATGTTTCCACTAATGGGCGACCGGGTGAGCAGGGTTTCCAGATTGGTGAGTTTACCTTCATCGCGGCGCACGGCGATTTCGCCGTTCTGGACGGTGGCAATCCCCGCCGAATCATAGCCGCGATATTCCAGTTTTTTCAAGCCGTTAAAAACAAGGGGGGGTGCCGGGCGCTGCCCGACATAGCCAACAATGCCACACATAGTTTCCTCCTGAAATCGAATAGGGAGCAAGCAACATAAAGCAAAGGGATACAGCCACTTCTTGCTCCTTGTTTCATTAAAACATCCATTGAATTTGCTTCCCCATGCTTCCTTTTGTCCCGATGATTGCTCGTCAGATTTGTGGAAACACTTTCATTTTCAGGAGGGAAAAAGTCGGGTGGGAATACACCCGGCAGGCATCCGCCGAACTAATCGATTTTCCCGCGCGTATGGTCGCTGCGGTTAGGTTTGCCTTGCGGCAAACAACCTGCGCCTCGTCAACTGAAGCAATGAGCCGTGAATAACGAACAATAATTATTCGCTCTTCACTATTAACTGTTCACTGCCTCAGTCCTGGCGCTGCTTTTCCCTGATATTGATTGTGGCTGTGCATCACCTCCCTTCCCTGGGATACTTTTGCGGCCCGTCTGGATCTATCAGCGCGAGTTTCTCACGGGTGATGGCGCCAAATTTCGCAAAATTGCGCCGTGCGTCGATGAGGCTGATGCCATTCTCGCCAATCGATTCGGTGGCTCTGGCCTCTTGCACGGGGTCGCTGCTCCAGCCGCACACGGGACAGGTTCGCCACGTGCCCAATTCGGCGAAGGTTTTGTACTGACACACCGGACACGGCAGCAGTTCTGGCACTCTCCCTTCTACCTTGTCAACGTGATACCCCATTCTGCTGTTCAAATAATTGGCAAGATATTCATTGGTTGCGCCAACAAAATGCTGCTGCATCCGGTCAATCAAAACTGGGCGATAAATTGGATTCCCCGGATGCAAATTGGGCGGGGGAGTGTGGGTTTCCCACTGCATCACAGCCGTGATGTTCAATTTTTTGCGCAAACTTGGTTTTAGCGGCTCTTTGAAAAACGCGCGAACAACTTCAGTGGCCTCTGCGCGGGTTAGTTGTTTCACTTGATGCCAGGCGATGCGTACCAACGCTTCTCTCCGTCTCATCCGAAGCCTCCTTCTGTATCTTTACATCTCGGCCACTTTATCCCATACTTTGTCAGACAATACTCTGGCTCTGGCAGCGATTGCCTGCTCATCCAAATACAACAGTTCGCGGTCTTTCATCAGCATTTTGCCGGCAGCAATGGTGTGCGTTACGCGACTACCATCCATCCCAAAGATAATGTGCCACGGATAGTTCCCATCGGTGATATAGGTGAAGGGGAAATAATCTAGCAAAATAATATCGGCATACGCGCCGGGAGCAAGCGCCGCCACTGGTTTGGGGAAGAAAATTTTGGCAATCCTGGCATTATTTTCAAACGCCAGTTGCATTACGGTGTCTCCCCCCATCGCCTGCGGGTTGCCCTGATGACTTTTGTGGATTAGATAGGTTACAGCCATTTCGGTGAACATATTGTTGCTAAAGCCATCGTTTCCCAGGCCAACCGTAATACCTTTTTTAAGCATTTTTTCCACAGCCGCCACGCCCACCGCATTGTTCATATTACTGCGGGGCTGGTGACTAACCTTTGTTTGGCTGTGGAACAGAGCATTCATTTCAAAATCGTCAATGTGAACGCCGTGCGCCACCAGCGTTTTAGGACCTAGAATGCCCCGGTCTTCCAGGCGTTCGGCAACGCGCATATTGTAAAGTTGCAAACTGTTTTGCTGATCGGCTTTGTCTTCTGCCAGATGGATGTGAAAGCCGCTGTCCAGGCCGTCGGCAGCAGCGAGGCATTTGTCCAGCGTTGCATCAGAAACGGTGAGACTGGCGTGCAGTCCGAATGATGCCCCCAGTCGTTCCGCGTCAGGATCGCCTTGTGCGCGCAATGCGCGCACTTTTTTTAGCCAGCGTACATTTTCGACAATGCCCGCTTTAGTTCCATCTGCGCCGTTGCGATCGGTCACTTCGTAGCACAAGCTCACCCGCAAACCGGATTCCAGCACTGCCTCGGCGATGGCGTCCAGGGAGCCATCAATGGCGTTGGGGCTGGCGTGATGGTCAACGAGAGTGGTGGTTCCGTGGCGAATTGCATCGATGAGGGCGACCTGCGCGCTGGCTTTGCTGTCTTCCAACGTCAGGGCGCGGTCAATCTTCCACCACAGCTTCTCCAAAATCTCCACAAAGCTGGTCGGCGGTGTGCCGGGAATGGCCATTCCGCGCGCAAAAGCGCCGTAAAAATGCGTGTGACCGCACACAAGCCCAGGCATAATTAACTTGCCCCGCGCGTCCAAGGTCTCTGCTTGAGGATATCTGGCCGTTAATTCGCTGGTGGGGCCAACCGCCACAATCGTATCATCTTCATAATACACCGCGCCGCCCGGTATGACACGTTTGTCCGCGCCAAACGTTAAAACAGTCCCATTTGTAATTAACATTGTCGAACCCCTTTTTTGATAAGCTGATGAGATATTGTGATTTTATCGTCTATCCAGGCACGGGTCAAATCGTTCACGGGTCTATTTCAGTTTGGGAGCGAGTTTTGGATTTTACGAGTGCCGTTGTCATTGCGAAGCGCGTTTTCTTGCGCCGCAGCAATCCCCGGTGGCAAACATGGCGATTGCTTCGCTTTGCTCGCAATGACAACCTGATCTGTTCGCTCCGTACAACCCGTGTTCCATCGTTGCCTCATTATGTTGAGTTTATCTGCTTTTTTAAAAAGTGTCTGGTAGCGAGAGAATACATAACATTTTAAAGGATGTCAAGGTTGTGCTGAGAAGAATGATTATGGTATAATTGATACAGAATCGTCCATCTCCTGACAATTAATCGCGCGGAGCCAGAATATGACGTTTACATTTGAGACCATTTTTTTACTTGTAGTGGCGCTGTTGGCTATTTTGATTATTCTGGGGACAGCAATAGCTGTTATCATTGTCGCCCGAAAACCGGCTAATGGGAAACAGCAGGTAGCCAAACCCGCCGTCACGCTGGATGAAGTTGCGCAAACCAACGAGGATGTGGTCACACCGCAACAGCCGACGTATGCCCCCACGCCAATTGAAGATATTGAAGCCTATTTGACAGAACAGCGAGACAAACTAGCTGATTTTGAATTGCAGGATCTCTCAAATGCGTTCAAGGGGACCACTAATCAGGGACAGCGGAAAGGCGTTATTTTACACCTTACCGAACCGGACACCCCCTTGATTGCGTTCACCAGCCAGGCATATACACCCAGCGCGGGCACCATCACCGCCGAAACAAAATACGGCAAAATGGAGCTAATTATCACCCAAGGGCGCGCCGGTGTGCAGTGGAACGGTGAACCGCTGGGCGTGCTAGATTACACCCGCCAACGCATTTTAGGACCGCAAGGACAACTGCTGGGCAGCATGGAACGCCCTGGCGACCACGCCGGCGATGGCGGCCGCTACCCCATTGGTTTTTTTGGTCAACCGGCGGCAGAAGTAATTACCACTGTTAATGCACTAAGTACCTTGCGCTGGTTTGGCAACGATGAAATTGAACCGCTCCCCGCATTTGAGAATCTGAACCCCGACCTTGAAGACGACCAAACACTGCTGGTGATGGCGGCGTTGTTGCTGGAAATCGGTTTCTTCGATTTGTTATAACCGAAGTGCATAGTGATAAATGACTCCCCGCGCCCTATGCACCAATCATTTATCCTTCTCCCTTCCCATTCTTTCCGTGTCCTGCTGGTTTATTGAAAGATTGCCACCGTTCGGCCAGCGAAATCAACCGTTTTTCAACCAGGTCGTTAATACTCCCCTCCGGGAATTGGCCGGTTTCATCATCACGCACGCCAGCAGGCAAACCGGTTAAAATCTCAATCCCCTGGTCAACTGTTTCCACAGCGTATACCGCAAACTGCCCTGCTTCCACGGCATCAACGACATCCTGGCGTAGCATCAGATGTTCCTTATTCGATGCCGGGATCAGCACCCCTTGTTGACCCGTTAATCCACGTGCGCGGCAAATATCAAAAAACCCCTCGATTTTCTCATTCACGCCGCCGATAGCCTGCACCTCACCGTGTTGGTTTACCGAGCCGGTTACGGCCAATGATTGTTTGAGGGGCACATTCGCCAACGCCGATAACAAGGCGTACAACTCGGCAGAGGAGGCGCTGTCGCCATCTACGCCGCCATAAGATTGCTCAAACACCAAACTGGCAGAGAGCGAAAGTGGTCGGTCAACCACGTATCGCGCGCCCAAAAAGCCAGAGAGGATCAGCACGCCTTTGCTGTGGAGCGGCCCACCCAGCTTCACTTCTCGTTCAATGTCAATCACTTCTCCCTTGCCCAACCGCGCCCGCGCGGTAATACGGCTGGGCTGTCCAAACGAAAATGTCCCCAAACTAATAACCGAAAGGCCGTTAATTTGGCCCACTTTCGTGCCATCCGTGTCAATCAAAACAATCCCGCGTTTAATTTGCTCTTGCACCCGCTCGCGCAGTCGCCCCGCGCGGTACACTTGAGCATCAATTACTTTCTGCACATCTTCACGAGTTACAATATCCCGCTTCGCCTGGGCAGCCCAATAATCGGCCTCACGGACCAAATCGGCCACACCTTGCATTTGAATGGAAAGCTTTTGCGTGTCGCCGGCCATCCGAGCGCTGTGCTCAATAACGCGGGCCACCGCACCTCGATCAAAGTGGCGCAGGTTCTCTTTGTGCGCCAACGTGCCAATTAGCCGCGCGTACAGTGTTTCGTTTTCCAGAGACCGGTCCATATCTTCCGAGAAATCGGCTGCCACCTTAAACAACTCGCTAAAATCAGGATCATATTGACAGAGCATATAATACAACATCCTGTCCCCAATTAAGACAATCTTCACGTGCAGTGGAATTGGTTCCGGCTTAACGGTGACCGTGTTAACCACGCCATAAATTTGCCCCAACGACTCGATAGTGATTTCACCGGCTCTGAGGACACGCTTTAATTGTTCCCACGCAAAAGGCTGGGTTAAAATCTTGTGCGCGTCTAAGATCAGGTATCCACCGTTGGCTCGGTGCAGCGCACCCGGTTTGATCAGGGTAAAATCGGTCATCACCGCGCCCATATGGGTGACAATGTTTTCAATGCGGCCCACTAAATTTTGGTATGTAGGATAGTCTTCATAAACAACTGGCGTTCCTTTCAACTTACTGTGGTCTATCAGCACATTCACCTGATACCGGCGATACCGCATCGGCCCTTGTAGTGAACGCGGTAGGGGCATCCCCGCCAATGGCGCAGAGGCTTCCTCCTCTTCCGAAGCGAGAAAATCGTTCACATTTTCCACCACATCATTTTGCACAGCTTTAAAATACGCCAGCACATCAGGAAGGTCCCGGTAGGTTTCCAGCAGGTCTTCCATTAGATGTTCCACTTCAATCCGCGCCACGTCGCGGGCCAGAGACTTTATCTGGGCGCGCTGTTTTTTTTGCAGTTGGCGTGCTTGATGAATGGCTTTATCCAGTTCTTCCTGCAAACTGGCAATTTCCGACTTAAATTGCTCTTGCTGGTTGGGGGGGAGTTTGTCAAATTCCACCGGGCTGATGACCTTGCCCTCCATCAGCGGCGCGAAGATGATGCCGCTAGGCGTCTGCACCAGCGCCAGACGACGTTCCTGAGCCAGGCGTTGGATGCTCTGGAAGGCGGCTTCGTTTTGATCCTTGAACTGCTCTTCAATGGCCTGTTTGCGCGTGCGATAGTCGTCGCCCTCAAATGCTGCGGGAATAGCCGTGCTCAATTCTTCCACAAAGGTTGTCATATCGCGCCTGAGCGCCACGCCGAAGCCGGGGGGGAGGCGGAGCGCGCGCGGTTTGTGCGGTTGTTCAAAATTATTCACGTAACACCAGTCATCTGGCGGCGCTTCGGCAGCCGCTTTCTGCTCTAAAAATTGGCGCACGGCAGAAAATTTTCCGGTACTGTGCGGCCCCAACACATACAAATTGTACCCTTCCCGCCGAATGGTCACGCCAAACTGCACCGCCTCAATTGCACGATCCTGGCCGATTATTTCGGTCAATTCTTCCAATTCAGTGGTCGTGTCAAACGTAAACTCATCTGGGTTGCATCGTTTGCAAAGCATTTCTGGGGGTAATGGATTAATCAGCGCCATCGTTCGCCACTCCTTTTATTCACTTAACGGATTGAATTGCCTGTTTTAATCTTACACCGAAGCAAAGTTCACAGCAAGGTTCGGTAAAATTTTGGGTTTGACTCCTTTTCCACACCACAGTATCATACGCCCACAATCATATTCATCCAACCAGAGAAGGAGAGAGGGTTAACGATGACTCACATTTTAGAAAACATTACGGTGATTGACCTCACCCAGGCAATGGCAGGTCCCTACTGCACCATGCTTTTGGGCGATATGGGTGCCAACGTCATTAAAATTGAACGTCCCGGCAAAGGCGACCAGAGTCGCGGGTGGGGGCCACCTTTTATTAAGGGAGAAAGTACCTATTTTTTAAGCATCAACCGCAATAAAAAGAGCCTGTCGTTGAACATTCGCGCGCCGGAAGGACAAGAGATTTTGCACAAATTGGTGCAACAGGCAGATGTGTTCATCTGCAACATTCCCAAACAGGCCTCGCGCCAACGCGCGGGCGTGGACGATGCAACGTTGCTGAAACTGAATCCGCGTTTAATCTATTGCAGCATTTCCGGCTACGGAATGACCGGCCCTTACGCCGAGCGTCCCGGCTACGATATGGTTGCTCAGGGTGAAGCAGGGCTAATGAGCCTCACCGGCGACCCCACCCCCAACGGCGAACCGTATCGCTTCCCCGTCCCTATGGCCGATATTTCCACCGGTTTGTACGCTACCATTGGCATTTTAGGCGCGTTGTTCGCTCGCGAGCGCACCGGGCAGGGGCAAACGCTAGACGTTAGCCTGCTAGAAAGCCAAACGGCGTGGTCATCTATCATTGCGGGAAGCTATTTGAATGCGGGCGTACTGTCGCCGCGCCTGGGCAACGATCACCCCAGTATTGTACCGTATCAGGTATTTCCGGCCCAGGACAAGTATATTATTGTGGCAGTGGGAACTGAAAAACTGTGGGCAGCGTTCTGCCAATCGCTGGGATTGGAACAGTTGCAAAATGACCCGCGCTACCGCACCAATGCCAACCGGCTCGCCCATCGAAATGAACTGACAGCCGAGCTGGAATCTATCTTCAAAACCCAACCCGCCGATTACTGGCTGGAAAAACTGCGACAAGCGGGTATCCCCAATGGCCCCATCAACCGCATCCCTGAGACAATGGCACACCCCCAATTGCGAGCACGCCAGTTCATTGTAGAATTAGAACATCCACTGGCAGGAATGGTGAAATCGCTGGGGAACCCGGCTCGATTCTCGCAAACGCCGGTCAGCTACCGCACGCCGCCCCCCACGCTTGGGGAACACACCACCGAAATCTTGCACACCCTCAACTACTCGCAAACCGATATTGACCGCTTCAAAATCGATGGCGTCATTTAACGTGCTTGACATTTCACCCCCCGCCGGGAATAATACCGTTTATTTCCTAACCCCATAAGGAAACATTATGGACGCATCACCAATCCAAACGTTGAAAGAAAAACTGGCGGCGCAACAATACATCGCTTCTGATGAAATCGCCACCATTTTATATTTAACCGAGCAACTGAGGAAACCCATCCTTACCGAAGGCCCGGCGGGGGTAGGAAAAACCGAGTTGAGCAAAGCCTGGGCCGCCGCCAGCGGACGCAAACTCATCCGCCTGCAATGCTATGAAGGCCTGGATGAAAACAAAGCGTTGTACGAATGGGAATACGCCAAACAGATGCTCTACACGCAACTATTGCGGGATAAACTGCACGATATTTTGAATAACGCAAAAACGCTCACCGAAGCCGCCGACCGACTGGGGGAGGAGGACGATCTTTTCTTCTCCGAGCGCTTTTTGCTTCCGCGTCCCCTGCTGCAAGCACTCACCTCCACGGAACCTGTCGTGCTGCTCATCGATGAAGTTGACCGCGCAGATGTGGAGTTTGAGGCGTTTTTGTTGGAAATTTTAAGCGATTTCCAGGTGACAATCCCCGAATTGGGCACAGTAAAAGCCAAACATCACCCGATGGTTGTTCTCACCAGCAACAACACCCGTGAGCTGTCAGAAGCGCTCAAGCGACGCTGCCTGTATCTTTTTGTAGATTATCCCTCAGTGGGCGTGGAATTGGATATTGTACGCCTGAAGGTTCCTGATCTTGCCTCGCAATTGGCCCGGCAAGTGGTAGAACTGGTCCACGAATTGCGTCACCTTGACCTGAAAAAATCACCGAGTATCAGCGAAACTCTGGATTGGGCCAGAGCGCTGGTGACGCTGAACAGTCATCAGCTTGATGAGGAAACCGTAAACAACACAATGACCATCCTCTTAAAACACCACGCAGATATTACACGCGCTAAACACGCAATGACGCGCTTTGGAGCCAACGGCAGTAACCGCATTGGGTTTCGGGACAACAGTTCGTCTACGTTTGGCAAATACCAATAGTTGAGTTGAATATGGAACGACGGATTATTGATTTTATAGATGCATTGCGTGCGATGGGGGTACGAGTTTCGGTTGCAGAAAGTGGCGATGCATTCGCAGCCACGCGAATAATGGGTATCAAAAATCAGCTCGCGTTCCGCACAGCCCTCAGAAGCGCGTTGGTGAAAGAAGCCACTGACTTCCCTTTATTTGACCAACTCTTTCCCCTCTATTTTAGCGATGGCGGGCCGCCGCTGCTCAATCCCCTGGACACTCTTTCACCGGAACAGCAACAACTTTTGGCGCAAACATTGCGTAGCCTGCTAGACAAGCTCAAACAAAATCCACCTGTCTATAATGATCAACAACCACCGGATACAATGCCGCCCCTGTCTGACCACCAATTGGCTTCGCTGCAACACTTGCTCCAGATGCTTCTCGCCGGGCAGAACCCTACTCCGCAGAATATGGCTCAGATAGGCCGCAATGCCGGGTTAGACTTCGCCACCTATCCCTACCAACAACGTTGGATAGAGCGCCGGATACAACGCCAATTGGGAATGGACAGGCTGGACGATTTGCTTGCTCGCCTGTGGCAAATGCTCGCAGAAGCGGGAATGGGTCAGAACACCATTGATGCATTAGAAAATATAGTAAAAGCTAACCGCAAGGCACTGACCGAACAGATTGGGCAATACGTAGGCGGCTCCATTGCCCGGCGAGCCATCGACAGCAGGAAACTCCCCGTTGACGAAAAATTAATGCATCGCCCATTCAACGCGCTCAGCGAGCAAGACCGTGACCGTCTCAGGCAAGAGGTGCAGCGGCTGGCCGCCCAGTTGCGCAGCCGGGTGGCGCTGCGACAAAAACGGGGCAAAACTGGCACGCTCGACGTAAAACGCACTATTCGCACCAATATGCGTTATAACAGCGTCCCCTTTGATTTACGCTTTAAAACAAAGCGCCTTAAACCCAAATTGGTTCTAATTTGCGACGTGTCAACCTCAATGCGCCCGGTGGTGGAATTTATGCTGGGGATGCTCTACGAGCTGCAAGACCAGGTTGCCAAAGCCCGAAGCTTTGCCTTTATTGACGACATTGCAGAAATTAGCGATGATCTTTCCACCCACCAGGCCCAAGAAGCAATGGACATGGTACTCTCTCGAATGCAGCCAGGTTATTACAACACCGATCTGGGCTTCAGTTTGGCGCATTTTGTAAATGACTATTTCAGTGCGGTAGACCATCGCACCACGGTGATTTTTGTAGGTGACGCCCGCAACAATTACAATAACCCACGATTGGATTGCATAGATCGCATCAAACGCCGAGCCAAGCAGATTATCTGGCTTACACCAGAAAGTCCGGCAATGTGGGGAACCGGTGACAGCGATATGCCGGCCTATGTGCCCTACTGCAATGCAATTCATCAGGTGAGAAATATGGTTCAACTCACCGCCGCTGTCGACCGGCTGTTCAGCTAAGGGCTTATTCTACAGCGTTTCCTGCACGGCGACTTTCGGTGAGCTTGCGCCATTGTTCCAGGCCGCGTTTGCCCTCGTAAATAATGCCGATAATATCATGCGTAAATTTTGAGCCCGACCCCACCACCAAACCGGTGATGAAAATATCGGCATTAACATTTACGGCCAAACCCAACAGGCCAAACATTCGCAGGTGGGCCGCCGAAGAAATAATAATCCCTATCACAATCCCCAACGCCGCCGAGGCCCACGTTTTGAACACCTGATATTTTTCTCCATCCGGAGTAATGCCCAGCATATCCATTACGGTTTCTAAAACGCCCCACAATGTTTCCAGCAGGCGTTCAATGCCCAGCGCCGCTGCTGCCAGTGGCGCTAAAACAATAGTCACATCTATGCTTCCCACAACCTGGCCGCCCCCGTTGCCCTGCGCCAAAACCACGCCGGCCATCACCAGCCACCATACGCTCACCCAAAGCAAAAATTTTATGGGCTTGTTCATCGATGAACCTCCTCCTGTACAATTTTTGTTATGTTAAGTGTAGCGCAATTCAAGAGGATGGTCAAGTGGAAAAATTTAAAAGTTATGCTATACTTGAATGAACAGCCCCCTCGATGGCCCTAAACTATAAGGAACGCCAGATGACAAAAACCATACTGATGATAGAAGATAACCCCAACAACGCCACGCTGGTAAAACGCATATTAAGGTCAGACACCGTGAGCATTGCCCATGCCTGGAATGGCGAAAGCGGACTGAAACTGGCCATGGAACGAAACCCGGATTTAATTTTGCTTGATTTGGGATTGCCAGACATTGATGGTCAAACCATCGCGTCGCTCATCAGGCGAATGCCAAATATGGAAGATGTGCCGATTATTGCCGTAACTGCCTGGCCAGAGGAAACAGCCAGAGAAATGGTTAGAGCCTACGGCTGTGACGCTTACATCGGCAAGCCAATTGACCCCCGTCAATTTGCCAAAACCGTGATGGCTTTTCTGGCGTCCCCCAGACACACCACCTCAACCTAACCGTCTTTTCCCCTAAACCGCAAACAAAAAATAGAGGCCGTCAAGTGTTGGAAAACAAAGTACAAAAAATTCCCCCTCTTTCCGAATCCATCAGCAAAGCACCTGCTGCCATTGACCTTATCCCCGCCGACCAGTTTACCTACGCCCAATTAACCGACGCCTACAATCGCACCCGCGTTGACTATATCGTCCCTATGCCAATGAACGAACGAAAAATGCGTGAGTATGTTTATGTGTACGATATAGACCTGGCGCAATCGGTGGTAGCGGTAGAAGACGGCGAAATACTGGGATTGGCAATGCTAGGAGTGCGCCCCAACCAAACCTGGATAACGCGGTTGGGCGTGCTACCCAACGGCCGCAAAAAAGGGTTGGGACAAAAAATGATGGCTGTGCTGATAGAGAACTCGTACCGGCTGGGCGTAGAAAACATGACCCTGGATGTCATCAAAAATAACACGCCTGCCGAACGATTATTCTTAAAATGCGGCTTTCAACACAAGGGAGAAGTGCTGGTTGTGCGTCGCCCCCCCAAACCGGTAAATATTGTCACCCGTGGCACGTACATTGAAGCGGTGAACTATCGGGACACGCTGGCACTTCTAAAAAACCGTAATGATCACATTTCCTGGCTCACGGCGACTGAATCAATGCGCAACGCTGGAAATCTGGCCGGTTTGTACGCCGACCTGCCCCACAACCGGGGCACAGGCTGGCTGGTGTACCAGAATACCGTGTTTCAATTGGGGCGTCTGGTTTTTAATATTGAAACCGGCGACCCCACCGAAGTGACAGCCGCCCTGCTGGAAAATCTCCACTGGCGGCATCCCGTCCAAGACACCATCGTAGAGAATGTCCCCCTCGATGCACCTTACTGGTCGGCAATGCAAGCAATGGGGTACATCGTATCGTTCACGCGGTTGGAAATGGTAAAGCCGATGTGCTAAAAGCATCCCCCAAAACTGGATTAAAGCTCACCTCTGTGATATAATCCTCAACCTGTCGAGGGTAACACCCCGGCAAAACTCCGGCAAAGGTGCTGGCAATTGAACGCCGCTTTCGCATCACGCAAAATGCATACATGCTGTTATTGTTGTCGAAATTTGATTTGTTGCTGGCTACACGCAAAACGTGAAGGGTGATCGCTTTACCTGAAATTCCCCTTCACGTTTTTATTTTGCCCAAGAAAAAGATTTTTTAGGAAAGGAAAGACGATTTATGACTGTTGAAATCAAAAAACCCGTCCCCAGCGATATTGAAATCGCACAATCGGCAAAACTGACCCCCATTATGCAAATAGCCGAAGAATTGGGTCTGCAACCAGACGAGATTGAACTTTATGGCCAATACAAAGCTAAAGTCCATCTTTCGGTGCGCGACCGTTTGGCCAACCGCCCTAACGGTAAATACGTCGATGTGACCGCCATCACCCCCACCCCGCTGGGCGAAGGCAAAACCACCACAACCGTGGGGTTGAGCCAGGCAATCGGCGCACATCTGGGCAAAAAAGTAATGACATGTATTCGCCAGCCGTCACAAGGCCCCACCTTTGGCATCAAAGGAGGTGCTGCCGGCGGCGGATACTCGCAAATTGTACCGATGGAAGACTTTAACCTGCACCTCACCGGCGACATTCACGCCATCACCGCCGCCAACAACCTGCTGGCTGCGGCCATCGACACCCGTATGTTCCATGAAGCCCGCCAGAGCGATGAGGCGCTGTTCAATCGTTTATGCCCGCCCGCCAAAGATGGCAGCCGCAAATTCGCAAAAATTATGCTCAAGCGGCTAAAAAAGCTGGGCATTAACAAAACTGACCTAAATGAATTGACCCCGGAAGAAATCCACAGATTTGTCCGGCTGGATATTGACCCCGACAGCATCACCTGGCGACGGGTGATTGACACGAATGACCGTTATTTGCGCGAGATAACCGTTGGACAAGGGCCGAAAGAAAAAGGCATCACCCGCCGCACCGGTTTCGATATTACCGTAGCCAGCGAAATTATGGCGATTCTCGCCCTTACCACCAGCTTGCAAGATATGCGCCAACGGCTGGGCAAAATGGTCATCGGAACCAGTCGCTCCGGTGAAGCCATTACTGCCGATGACCTGGGCGTGAGCGGCGCACTGGCTGTATTGATGAAAGACGCCGTTATGCCCAATTTGATGCAAACCCTGGAAGGCACACCCGCATTTGTACATGCTGGGCCATTTGCTAACATCGCGCACGGCAACAGTTCCATTGTGGCCGACCAGATTGCCCTGAAGCTGGTGGGATCTGACGGCTACGTACTCACTGAATCCGGCTTCGGCGCGGATATTGGGATGGAGAAATTCTTTGACATCAAGTGTCGCGCCAGTGGACTGGTACCCAACGCCGTGGTACTGGTTGCTACCATCCGCGCGCTGAAAATGCACGGCGGCGGTCCCACTGTGAAAGCTGGTCAACCGCTGGCCCCTGAATACACGGAAGAGAATCTGGCACTATTGGAAAAAGGCTGTGGTAATATGGTGGTCCACATTAAAAATGCCCGTCGATTTGGCATTCCGGTCGTTGTGGCCGTGAACCGCTTTCCCACAGACACCGACGCCGAACTTGAACTGGTGCGCCAAAAAGCCATCGCAGCGGGTGCAGAAGATGCCGTGGTCAGTAATCATTGGGCAGAAGGTGGCGCAGGCGCGGTAGCGCTGGCCAAAGCCGTGGTTGCAGCCTGCGAAAAGCCAAGCAACTTCCAGTTCCTCTATCCGCTGGATATGAGCATCAAAGAAAAAATTGAAACGATTGCCAAAGAAATGTACGGTGCAGACGGTGTGAAATATTCGCCGGAAGCGGAGAAAAAGATTGAGCTATATACCAAGTTTGGTTTCGACAAACTCCCCATCTGTATGGCCAAGACTCATCTCAGCCTGAGCCACGACCCCGCACTGAAAGGCGTGCCGAAGGGCTTCACCGTCCCCATCCGCGACATCCGGGCCAGTGTGGGCGCGGGTTTCCTTTATCCCCTGCTGGGCGAGATGAGTACAATGCCCGGCCTGCCCACCCGTCCCGTATTTTACGATGTAGATATTGATGAAGATGGTCGCGTTGTTGGGTTGTTCTAAAATAATTAATCTGTGACCAGCATTTGAAAACTAAAGTGCCGGTCATCTTTTTCCGAACTCACATTAAAAAGGAGCCCTGTTGCCTGGGCTCCTTTTTTTATTCGCCCCACCCGGGGGAATTATTTTACGAAAGGCCTCACGTTTTTTCCGCGTAAGGGTCGTACCAATCGCCGGGCATTGCACATGACTGCAAGTCACGCGTCGGCTCAGGTAATGTAGTCAACTCAAAATCAACGTCGCTGTCTTCAATTTCCAATTCTTCCACGGGGACTGTAATTTTACTTGAGCGCGTTTTTAAGGTCGCCATTTCACCATCAAAACTAACAATAGTCCCATAACGACCTATCAACGCACCACTAATTACTTCCGCCATCTTCCCGATCATCATCTAAACAATACCGCCTTCACTTTACCGGTTCAATACTGACGACCGCATTAAGCTTGTTCACTTTCAAGATCCACCGGGTGCCGATTTGCGCCCGGTTGAACAGTGCCTCATCGGTGGTCGTGAAGGTGTATTTTGCCCCATCCGCATCGAACTGAATGACATATTCCGCATTGCTCCCACCTTCGCGCTGGTTGGCAGATAACACCGGCACCGGCGGGTCACGCGGCGAAAAATCGTTCCCTTCTGCCACCGCGTGGTCAACCACCTGCCACTCCTGCACGGTATATTGGCACCAGTCGGCATAGACTTCATACTGGCAATCCTGCACCACTTCGCCGTACCCGTTCCCTTTGTCCACCGTGTATGGTGTGCCGCACACTTCTTTTGAATTGGGCGCGGGATTATCTTGAACGTGTTCAACCTTTTGGGTACACGTGCCGATAACCGCATCGTTGGGGAGGTCATCGCGCCAATCTTCACGCTGAACGGGGCCTAGTGCCTCAATAGCAACCGACCGTGTCCAGTGAACAGCCTCCACGCGGGCAGAGGTGTTGGTGGTGCGGATGAACAGGAAATATATCGCCGCGCATGCCACCAGCAGAAAAACAGCAACGCCAATCAGTATCCCCTTGCCGCCACCGGATTTGGCGGCGGCGATCGGTTTCTTCGGTTTTGGCTTTTTGGGTTTGTGAATGCTCGCACCACAATAGGGACATGTCGCCGCATCGGGGTCAACCATTTCACCGCACGACGGGCACGGTATCTGCTGCACAGGGGCGGTACTGTGCGCACCCAGCACTTCGCCACTATGACGGCGCGTTCCCTGCGACAAATCGCCGCCGCACTGACTGCATATTTTGGCGTCGGCAGGGTTGCGCGCACCACAATAAAAACAGTAAATATCGGCGCCAGCTTTGGCTTTTTCCAGTTCCGTTTCGTCCGTTATCAGTGTTTCGCGTGCGGCCTGCTCAAACTGAACACCCTCTGGCTGGGGAAACCCGCAGTTGGCGCACGTTTTTTGAGGTCCCGGGTTCTGCGTACCGCAATTGGGGCACGTCCATTGCAGGCGTGCGTAACCGACCGTTTTCTTTACCATTTAAATACGCCTCCCAAAGTGAAACTAATCTTTAGCATTTTTCGCTTTTTTGCTGCGGCGTCCTGCTTCCACAGCGGCCCACTGATAATAGATTTCTTCCAGGCTGCGGGCTGCCGCAAGTAACTTGGCAATTTCATCGTGTACAAAACTGTAAACGCCAGACCTTTATTGCAGTGTCTTGATCCGCTCACGCAGCTTGGTAGCCTGAGCCTGCAAATCTGCCAATTTTGCCCGTTCTTTGCCAACAACAGCGGCTGGCGCTTTGGCAACAAATTTTGCATTCGACAGCACCTTTTCAGTATGGGCAATGACGTTTGCCACTTTGGCCAGTTCCCCTTGCAGCCGCTCGCGTTCCGCTTCAACGTCAACTAAACCAGACAACGGCAGGTAAACTTCAATACCCCCCTCGGCCACAATCGTCAGCGCATCACGTGGTTTTTCAACCAATGTATCCAGCACGCGCAACTGTTGATCATCTAAGCGGGCAAGATGCGCCAATATGTTCTGCTGTCCGGCAATCAATTTGTATTTGTCGCCGGAAACAATAATCGCGGGAATTTTTTTGCCCGGTTCCACATTGTACTCTGAGCGAGCATTGCGAATGCCGCGAATGGTGGAGATAAGTAAATTCATATCCGCTTCGGCAGCGGGGTCGGTAGTCCCTTCTTCCGGCCACGATGCAATAGAAATACTTTTGCCCGCATACGGTAAATGTTGCCAGGCTGCTTCGGTAACAAAGGGAATATAGGGGTGCAATAGCCGTAGCGTGCGCTCTAGCACATAAACCAGCAACTGGCGGGTGGTCATTTCGGCTCTCACGTCACCACTTCTCAACCTGATTTTGGCAATTTCAATGTACCAGTCGGCGTATTCGCTCCAGAAGAAATCGTACATTTGTCGCCCGGCTTCGCCAAAGTTAAAATCGTCAATCAAGCGTGTCGTCTCTTTAATCAACCGATTCAACCGACTGAGGATCCAGCGATCTGCAAGGCTCAACGTAGACAGGTTCATTGTGCTTGATGTTTCTGCACCACTGCCCAAACTGCCCACGACAAAGCGGGTAGCGTTCCAGATTTTGTTGCTGAAGTTGCGATTGGCCGCCACCCGGTCGAGCGACAGGTTCATATCGTTGCCGGGCGTCGAGCCGGTGAGCAGGGTGAAGCGCAGCGCGTCGGTGCCGTATTTGTCCATCACCTCCAGTGGGTCAACCACATTGCCCGCAGTTTTGCTCATTTTGTGCCCTTTTTCATCGCGCACCAGCCCGTGCAGGTAGATGGTGTGGAAGGGTGGTTTGCCGGTAAACTGCAACCCCTGCATAATCATCCGTGCCACCCAGAAAAATAGAATATCGTAGCCGGTTTCCATAACATCGGTGGGATAGAAGCGCCGGAAATCGGGGGTCTCATCGGGCCAGCCCAGCGTGCTGAAGGGCCACAGCCCCGAACTGAACCATGTGTCGAGCACATCCGGGTCTTGCTCCAGATGCGTGCTGCCGCACTTGGGGCAGGCGGTAGGGTCTTCCCGCGCCACGATAGTTTCGTCGCAATCCTGGCAGTACCACACGGGGATGCGGTGTCCCCACCACAGTTGACGACTGATACACCAGTCGCGGATGTTTTCCAACCAGTGATAGTAAACTTTGGTGAACCGTTCAGGGATGATGCGGATTTGCCCACTACGCACCGCTTCCAATCCGGCATCTGCCAGTTCGCGCATTTTCACAAACCATTGGGTACTGACCAGCGGCTCGATGATTTCGCCGCCGCGTTGAGAACGCGGTACCTGATGGCGATAGGGTTCCACTTTTATAGTCAATCCGGCAGCTTCCATATCCGCCCACAATTTTTCGCGGCAGGCGAAGCGATCCATTCCGGCATATTGCCCCGCGCTGGCGTTCATGGTGGCATCTTTGTTCATCACATTGATGATCTGCAATCCGTGCCGCTGTCCAATTTCAAAGTCGTTGGGGTCATGCGCCGGCGTGATCTTCAGTGCGCCCGTGCCGAACTCCATATCCACGTATGTGTCGTGGATGATGGGGATAGTGCGATTCAGCATCGGAACCAGACATGTTTTGCCAATGAGATGGCGGTAGCGTTCATCGTCGGGGTGGACACACACCGCCGTGTCACCAAGGATGGTTTCGGGGCGGGTGGTCGCCACGGGCAGATAGTCGTCTGTCCCGGCGATGGGGTATTTGAAATAGTAGAGTTTGCCGTCTTCTTCGGCGTACTCCACCTCTAAATCACTGACGGCGGTTTGCAGACCGGGACTCCAATTGATGAGATATTCGCCGCGATAGATGAGACCTTTTTCGTACATGGTCACAAAGGCTTCGCGCACCGCGCGCGACAGCCCCTCATCCATCGTGAACCGCTCACGGTCCCAATCACAACTCGCACCGAGGCGGCGCAGTTGACGCACGATGTGCCCGCCGTATTTTTCTTTCCATTCCCATGTGCGGCGCAAAAATTCCTCGCGCCCCACTTCCTCGCGGCTCGTCCCTTCGCGGCGGAGCATCTTTTCCACCTGCAACTGGGTGGCGATGCCCGCGTGGTCGGTGCCGGGAATCCACAGCGCGGCTTCACCTTTCATGCGATGGTAGCGGATCATCAAATCTTCCAGCGCGACGAACATCGCGTGCCCCAGGTGCAACTCGCCGGTGACGTTGGGCGGGGGAATGGCAATGACGAACGGTTTCGCGTCGGCGGGGGCGACTTCCGGTTTAAAATAGCCGTGCGACGCCCACCACTCGTAGATGGGCGTTTCAAATGCTTTCGGATCGTAGGCTTTCGCCATCTCTTTTTCCGGGTTGAATGGTAATTCTGCGGTCATTTTTTCTCCTCAGCTAACAGCTATTCGCCGATAGTTTTCAGCTAAAAATAAAACCCCTCTCGCCTCAAGGACGAAAGGGGAAAATTCGCGGTACCACCTTGATTTAGTTTCTAGTCGTTAGTTTTCAGTGGTCAGTTTTCAGTCAAATGCTCAAACACCCTGACTGAATACTGATAACTGAATACTGATAACTAAAAACCACTCTCAACCAGCGATAACGGGCTGAACCGGACTGTCCTACTC
>CAYPUV010000002.1:0-58340 GCA_964413895.1 uncultured Anaerolineaceae bacterium | reverse complement strand
GTGTGCTATACCCATGGTGGTAGCCCCATATGGTTATCCAAAACGGGAATTGCTGGTTCTCTGGGGAATGATTTAAACGTGCACCTGTTCTGTTTCATTATCCACAATGCCCAACGCAACCAAACGCCGGCAAATCTCGCGGTGTATTGCGGTAATCGATTGACGCGCGTCAATGACAATCCAACGCTCCGGCTCTTGCTGCGCCATCGTCAGGTATCCCGTGCGCACCCGTTGGTAGAAATCAACGGTCTGGCGGTCCATGCGATTGAGTTCCCCTTCTCCGGCCTCATTGGCCTGTTGCTTGCGAGATAGACCGTCTTCCACGGGCAAATCCAGGTAAATGGTTAAATCGGGCGTGAGCGACTGGGTGGCAAAACGGGTAATGGTTTGTAACGTGTGCAGATCAAGTTTGCGCCCGAAACCCTGGTAGGCGTATGTGCTGTCGGCGTAGCGGTCGCACAACACCACGGTTCCTTGAGCCAGCAGTGGTTTTACCACTTCGGCCACCAGTTGCGCCCGACTGGCGGAGTAGAGCAATATTTCGGTGATGGCGTGCATCGCCGTATTATTCACATCGTGCAGTACCCGCCGAATTTGATTGCCGATGTCCGTGCCCCCCGGTTCGCGGGTAACGTGGACAGTGTGTCCATGCTGGGTCAGGAACCTGGCCAATAATTGTATTTGGGTGCTTTTGCCTGCGCCTTCAGGCCCTTCAAATGTAATGAATTTAGACATAGTGGGTAACCAGATTTTGATGTTTGCTGTTGAAATTTATTGTGATGAGCGGTAGATTCTTACCCTTCGCTGTGGGTCTTTGCCGTAGCTGTGAGAAATAAGGTTTGAGCGGCGAATCATTTCATGCTGTTTGCGGCGCACGGAAGCCGCTTGCGGTCTGAGTTCAACGCTTTTGGATCCTTGCAATACTTTGCGAATGGCTTCTTGTGTTTCCCGCATCGCAATGGCCAGTGAGTCTATTTCTGCCGGGCTGAGCGAGAATATATCGGCCAGACATGTTTCCATTTGGGGGATTGTATTGGCCCGCAGAACATAAAGCGGAACGCTCTTTTGCTCGGCGTCAATAATGGGCTGTGGATGTTTGCGGTAATGGCTCTTGGTGGTAATTACCATCTCGGCTTCATTGAGGTCTTGCACCAGAATGATTGGCACGCTTAAGTTTTTGGCCGTTTGCCGCAGCCGACTGGGGTTTGCGCCGTACACGTAAATTTTTTTGGGAGCAAGTTTGGCGAGAAGTTCCTCCGATTGATTTGCGGTATCTTGTGCCTCTGGCGCAGTTTCCGACAACCGTTGCCGTTTTGTTCCCTGCGGTGTTTCGACATTTTGGCGCGCGCGTGTGCGCTCGCCGGTGTTGCCTTTAAGCAGGTGTGGTTTGCTGGTTTTGGGTGCTTCTATTTTGATATTGCCTTCTTCGTCGCGGTATCTAATTTCTGGCTGGACAAAACGCCCTCGCAACAGGTCGTCAACGGCGCGGGCCACGTTATGGTGTACCGCCAGTGTGTTTCGATTTTGAATTTCAATCAGAATGTTGAAGGTTGGCGGCGAGCGACGCTCTAGCACACTTTTTTGGGTATTCCGGCGGCGAGCCTCCTCGTCAGAAAGGGTAACGCTATCGATGCCCCCCACCAGGTCCGCCAGAGTGGGGTTTACCAGCAAGTTGTCCAGGGTGTTGCCGTGGGCCGTGCCAATTAGCTGCACGCCCCGCTCGGCGATGGTGCGCGCGGCTTCTGCTTCTTCCATCCGTCCGATTTCATCAATAATGATCACTTCTGGCGTGTGATTTTCTACCGCTTCAATCATTACTTCGTGCTGCAGGTCTGGTTTGGGAACCTGCATCCGCCGCGCTTTGCCAATGGCCGGGTGGGGAATGTCACCATCTCCAGCAATTTCATTCGAGGTGTCAACCACAATGACGCGCTTACTTTCTGCCAGCACGCGGGCCGCTTCGCGCAGCATTGTTGTTTTGCCCACACCGGGTCGCCCCAGCAGCAGAATGCTCTGACCGGTGGCTAATAGATCTTGAATAATATCAATTGTGCCGTAAACGGCGCGCCCCACCCGGCATGTTAAGCCGACGATTTTCCCGTGGCGGTTGCGAATGGCAGAAATGCGATGCAGGGTACGTTCAATACCGGCCCGATTGTCGCCCATAAATTCGCCAATTTTGGCAACTACGGTGTCGATGTCGGTTTGCTGAATCTCTTTTTCAGACAAGATAATCTCTTTGTTGGTAAAGTAGGCTTTGGGACGCCGGCCCAGGTCCATCACTACTTCAATTAAGGCATCCAGATCGTCTTGCTGCAGCAATGGCATTTTAATATAATCGGGAAAGACGCCCATTAATGCGCTAAGATCATTGATAATTTTTGGCATATTTTTATGTGCTGTCAATCTATTTTACACTGCGTGTTATATTTATCCGGGGTTGTTAGATTTGGTCACTGGTGTTTCGGCGTGCAGCATAGTGGTCGGTGCGGCGTGTTTGGCCTCTACTGTGCTATCGAAGGCCGGCAGTAAGCGGGTAAGAAAGTCTTTGGCCCGCACGGTGATGTGTTTTACCATAATGGATTCGGTTGAAAATTGTCTAAATCCACACGCCAGCAAATGAGTGGTCAGTTCCAGTTGGTAGGTGCGCAAACTGCAAAACACGGGCTGATGTTGGGGGTTTTTTAGTAAACTTAACCCTCCTAAAATCAGGTTTGTGGTTTCGCTTCTGGCGTCGGGGTGGACCATCAATCTAAACCAGTGACCTGCTTTGCCAGAATGCACGTTAATGACGGCCATAATTTCACCGCGATTTACCCATACAAACCCGTGGCGGTATCCACGGTCTGCCAGGGGGTAATTATTAATTTGCCACTGCCCTTGCGCCAATCCTTCGGCGGACTGCACGGTATGCGGTGTGACGGCCGTGTACAGGCGTTGTAGACTCCAGCTATCGGTGCTAATCTGGCGACGCAATCCCAGTGTATTTTGCGGTTGCAAGGGATGTAGTTCTGCGTCCAGCCGAAAGATGCGTTCTTCTGCATAAGCGGTAAAGCCAACGTTTCTGAATATTTGCAGGGCATCGCTTGTTGCTGCCAACCGGACATACATACGCTGGTATCCGGCTTCACCGGCTTTAATGCACAGGTGATTCAGTAGCCGTTGCCAAATGGCGTGGCTTCCGTTGCCTATTTCCAGGGCGGGCGCTAAAAAAACCACGTCCTGTTCCGGTCGTCCAGGGCGTGTGCGCGCTTGCGCCAACCCCAGGTGCGTTTCGGTATCATTATTGATGTTCAAAATGTAGGTGGATACACCAGGAATAGTGGGAAATAAATTGGCAAGCAGTGCTGAACGCAGCGGGGAACGCGGGTGAAGCAGGCGTTCTTCTAAGTCAAGGGCTGTCCCTTGCTTCTGGAGATTGGCTACCAGGAAAACATCCCGGAGGTTAAAGGGTTTTATCAAAGTTAAACCTCTAAAAACAATACGCCTGAATAAAGGAAACATTTATTCGAGTTGATAATATTTTACATGTCTTCGGGGGTGTTGGCAAGCAATAAACAGTGAGGTGTGCAAAAACCAGCAGTTTAAACTTGAAACCTTAACTTATCCGCATAAAATATCCCTATGGACCTATTTGATCACACCCGACAACGAAAAATCGCTCAGGCTGCGCCACTGGCGGCGCGGATGCGTCCCCGCACACTTGATGAATTTGTGGGCCAGGAACATATTGTTGGCCCCGGCCGGCTGCTGAGGCGTGCGATTCAGGCGGACCAGCTCAGTAGTTTGATTTTTTATGGGCCGCCGGGAACCGGCAAAACCACTCTGGCGCGAATTATTGCCAATACTACCCATGCCCATTTCATCGCATTGAATGCTGTGTTATCGGGGGTGAAAGATATTCGCCAGGCTATCACCGTGGCACAAGAAAAAATGGGCATGTTTGGCCAACGCACCATCCTTTTTGTCGATGAAGTCCATCGGTTTAACAAAGCCCAACAAGATGCGCTGCTCCCACATGTGGAAAATGGGACCGTAATTTTAATCGGCGCGACCACAGAGAATCCCTATTTTGAGGTCAACAAAGCACTGGTGTCTCGCTCTCGTATCTTTCAATTGAAGCCATTGACTCAAGATGATGTGCAAGCTATTGTTGACCAGGCTCTGCACGATGAAGAACGGGGCTATGGCAAACTCAACATTTCCATTACCGATGATGCTCTGGCGCACCTGATTAATGTTGCCAATGGCGACGCGCGCGGCGCGCTCAACGCGCTTGAACTGGCTGTAGAAACCACCCCGCCCGATGAGAACGGGCGCATTACCATAACCACCAGCATTGCCGAAGAGTCTATTCAAAAGCGGGCAGTTCTCTATGATAAGGACGGCGACGCGCATTTTGATGTTATTTCTGCCTTCATCAAAAGTATTCGCGGCTCGGACCCGGACGCGGCGCTGTACTGGCTGGCAAAGATGGTCTACGCCGGTGAGGACCCGCGCTTCATTTTTCGGCGGATGCTCATTCTGGCCAGCGAAGATGTGGGCCTGGCCGACCCCAATGCTTTGCGCGTTGTTGTTGCGGCGGCGCAGGCGTACGATTATGTGGGGATGCCGGAAGGACGTTTCCACCTGGCGCATGCCTGCTTGTATCTGGCAACTTGTCCCAAAAGTAACTCTACCCTGGCCTTTTTTGATGCGCTCGCGGCCATTGAAAAAGAACAAGAGGCCGATGTCCCCGATCACTTAAAAGATGGCAACCGCGACGCGGAAGATATGGGGCACGGGGCCGGCTACCTGTACCCCCACGCCTATCGAGACCATTGGATTCCCCAGCAATATTTGCCCGACAGTCTGCAAGGGCGGGGATTTTACCGGCCCAGCGATCAGGGGTACGAGGCCGCCATTCGCACGCAGGTAACCCGGCGTCGAGAGGCGCAATTGGCGGCAATGTTGGAATCAGAGATCACCGACCCTCTGGCCTGGGCCGTTGAGCATGCTGCGCCCGGCCCCAAGCCGTACAATCGCTGGCTGCAACGAACCCTGAGCAATGTTGGTGAGCAATTGGGCCGTCAACGCGACAGGCTTTTTGCCCTGACAAATATTCAGCGCCACGAACTGGTACTCGACCTGAACGCGGGAACCGGCTTGTTCACCTGGGAAGCGGTGCGGCGCACACCGGTAGGCGGCGTGTGGACCATTGCCGCCAATGAGCGCACGGCTGTTGCGTTGCGTCAGCAGGCACAAAACCTCGCCGATCTGGCCCGCCCCACTATTCTGGTGGGGAGATTATCCCAATTGGACGATTTGATTGCTGGGGAAAAGCAAGGAGATGTGCAATTTGAAGTGATGGTTGGACGGAACGTACTCACCCACGTTGCGGACAAGGCGGCACTCATTACCATCTTGAAAGCCCATCTTGCTCCAACCGGACGGATTGCTTTGGTGGAGACAGTTCCCCGGCACACGCAGCGGCTTTACAAGTTGGTTGACACAACACCTTTGGGAGAGAAACTGGGGCAAAAGGTGGCTGCAGCAGAAGAAGCCATTTACCAAAACCCGGATGATCCAATGGTCAATTGGGATGTTAACGACCTGCAAACGCTATTTACAGAGGCCGGTTTTGGCGCGGTGCAGGTAGTTGAGGCACCGCAATCGGCGCAGTTGCCTATAACACCGCAGTATATTGCGCGCTGGTTTGGCGAGACAACTTCTCGCAAGCGGCAGTCGTATGCGCAACATTTACGCAAACAACTTTCTGCGGCAGAAGTACAGCAGGTACAGGCACTTTTTCAACGGCAGTTGGTTAATCAGGTGATGTCGTGGCAAAGTACAATTGTATACGTGCTGGCGGAGCGTTGAGACCAGTATCCTTCTTCTCATAGTTGAGGAAGTTTAACTGTTTCAAACCAGTATTTGCCCAGCGTGCGCATCACGTCTACCAAACCTTCAAAGGTAACAGGTTTGCTAATGAACGAACTTGCACCGGTGGTGTAAGCGTGCAAAACGTCATCTTTTGCGGTTGAAGTCGTAAGCACGACGATGGGAATGTGCCGCAAGTTCGGGTCAGTTTTAATGGTTTTTAAGGCTTCACGACCGTCTACTTTTGGCATATTCAGGTCTAGCAATATTAAGCTTGGTAAAGGGGGAACGTTTGGGGGGGCGTATAATCTCCGTCGATAGAGGTAATCAAGGAGTTCTTCACCGTCTTCCACAAAATGCATTGTTGTGGGCAGACGGCTCTCTAATAGTGCCTCTTGCGTAAGCAGGCGGTCGTCGGCATCATCATCTGCCATTAGAATGGGCAAGGGGTGGCTGGATTCTCGTTTCATAATTTGATGATTCTCCTGCGCAAGCGTGAGTTTGGAGAAGAAAACAATATTTATATCGGCAGTGGTTTGTTGGCCGGAACAGCCATCAAGTCGTATTCCATTGCTCCTGTAATCACCACGGGGAGCATCGCGCCGACGGGGAGTTTTTCTTCTATCAGCACATAACCGTCAATTTCCGGCGCGTCGCGGTAAGAACGGGCAACGCTCACGCCATCGCCCACCCCATCGACGAGCACATCTAGCTTTTGCCCTACAAACGCCTGATTTCGCTGTAGCGAGATCGGTTGCTGCAAGGCCATCAACCGTTCCCACCGTGCCGATTTGCTCTCTTCGTCAATCTGGTGGGGCAGGTTAAAGGCGGGTGTGCCTGGTTCCGGCGAAAAGGTGAATGCTCCCACGCGGTCAAATTGAACTTCCTGCATAAAGTCTAGCAACCCCTGGAATTCCGTTTCGGTTTCACCAGGGTAGCCAACGATGAATGTGGTGCGGATAATTGCTTGTGGCATCAATCGTCGAAATCGCTGCATCCATTGCACAAGCTTGTCTACATTGTGGGGACGATTCATCCGCTTTAGCGTGTCGGGGTGGCCGTGTTGCAACGGCATGTCAATATAAGGTAAAATTTGAGGGTGCGCGGCCATTACCGAAAGCAGGCGGTCGCTGGCGTGACCGGGGTAGGCGTACATCAGCCGTAGCCAGGGCAGCGTGGGGACGGCAGCGACAATGTCTTCCAGCAGGGTGGGCAGACCGTCCTGCTCGCCCCGGTCGCGTCCGTAGGCGGTAGTATCCTGGGCGATGATGATGATTTCTTTAACGCCTTCGGCGGCCAATTGCTGTGCCTCTTGCAGAATGTGCTCGCGTGGACGACTGCGATGCGCTCCCTTGAAGCTGGGAATGGTGCAAAACGCGCACGGCGCTGAACACCCGTCGCTGATTTTTAGATAGGCGCTGGCTCGATTGGGCTGGGTGTTGCGGCTGAGGGCAATGGTCTCAATCGGCGTATCTCCTGTTTCTGGTAGATGATAAATTGGTTCCTGTCGGGCGCGGCGTGTGGTGCGTAGTTTTTTGATGAATGGAACAATATCCGGCCACGATCGGGTGCCGATTACGCCATCCAACCCGTTGACCTCGCGTGTGAGTTGCTGCCCAAATCGCTGGGCCATGCAACCGGCGGCAATGAGCAACTGCCCTGGCTGTTTTTGTGCGGCCAGTTCTTGCAGCGCGCCAATGGATTCATCTTTGGCAGCTTGCAGAAACCCGCAGGTATTTACAATGAGTACGTCGGCATTTGTTGGCGTTGTGGTGGTGTGGTAATGAGCGTTCAGGAGCATTTCGCTCATGCCTTCTGAATCAACTACATTTTTAGGACATCCTAAGGTGAGCAGATAAAATGACGCTCTGGCGTGTTTCCGTTCGTTCTTCATAAGCAAGTATTGTACTGAAAGTTTATTGATGGGCAAAGAGCCGCCATTTTGATTGCGGCCTGGCAGGCCAATGGACTATAATGCAAGGATGATTGTCTGGATTGTGGCATTAAAAGCGGCCAAATTCGGTGTAAAACGAATAGCGCAGACACTAGCTTTGGGATTGAGTGTATTCTTTGTGGCGTCCTGCGCCAATGCACACCCGGTTGATCCCGCCGACGCCCAGGCGCGCATAAAAATCGCCTGGGAACAGCCCTGGCACGGAACCTGGGAATTGGATTGGAAGCAAGCGCCGCTGCCCGGTCCAATTGTGTTTGAGGGATGGGTGACCGAAAATGCCCAAAAGCGGCGATTTGAAATTTTAGAAGCGCCTGTCCCCCAAATGGTGGGACAGGTTTATGTGAATGACGGCGTGGCAGTAGCATACAGTAATCGGCTGGAAGAAGCCATGCCTGTAACTGTCGCCGGGCCAGACAGCCCCTTTTCGCCGGTGAGCGACGCCCTCGACATGGTGGGGCGTTTTTTGGCACAGACCCCGCAGTCGGTGGAGCAACGCGGCTCCACACGCGCCGACCCTATTGTACAGTATGCCTTCAAGTATTCCGCCGGACAAACTCTCTCCGTGTGGTTAGATCTGCAGCACAAGCGCATTGTTCGTGTCCGGCTCCGCGCACCAGGTACATCGCTCACCCTGGCCGCCCGGTCAATGGAGTCGCTGTTTGCTCCCCGCCCTGGCCTGTTTAAGTTGAAAAAAGGAGAATGAAGCGTGAGGAAGAAAGAATTACGGGCGCTTCCCTTTGCGTTTGCAATCATCCTTTTGGTATAATGGCTTTTGGAATCTTGAATATACAATACAAACAAAACCCGAAACTTGAAACCCGAAACAAATACCGGAGGCACATTTTGAATATTTTAGTCAGCGGCGGTGCCGGATACATTGGCAGTATTGTTGTGGAACAACTGGTTGGGCAAGGTGAATCGGTGGTGGTGTTTGATAATCTTTATCAGGGACACCGTGAAGCCGTTCATCCTGATGCGATTTTTATTAAAGGCGATCTGGCAAACAAGGCTGCCATTGACGAGGTGCTAGACACCTACCCCATCGACGCCATTATGCATTTTGCCGCGCACACCCTGGTGGGCGAATCGATGGAGAAGCCGTTTTTGTACCTGGGTGAAAATGTGGCCAATGCGCTGAACTTGCTACAATCGGCGGTGACGCATAGGGTGCGTAAATTTATTCTTTCGTCCACGGCCAACCTGTTTGACGACCCGGAGAAAATCCCCATTGCTGCCACAGAGCGTATTGTCCCCGGTAGCCCCTACGGCGAATCAAAATTCATCATTGAACGATACCTCTACTGGCTGGACAAAATATTTGATTTTCGCTATGCTGCCCTGCGCTATTTTAATGCTGCCGGAGCCAGCGCAGAACGCGGTGAAGACCATCACCCTGAATTGCACCTGATCCCCATTGTGCTGGAAGTGGCACGTGGCAAGCGCGAAAAGCTCATTGTGTTTGGCAACGATTACAACACGCCCGACGGAACCTGTGTTCGAGACTACATTCACGTTGCCGACCTGGCGCAGGCGCACATTTTGGCATTGCGCGCACTTGACAATGGAAGCCGCACCTACAATCTGGGCAATGGGAAAGGCTACAGCATTATGGAAGTGGTTGAAACGGCCCGTGAGGTCACAGGACACCCCATTCCCCTTGACATTGGCCCCCGGCGCCCCGGCGACCCCGACGTGCTCATTGCCGATAGCGAGCAGATTCGGCAGGAGCTGGGCTGGGAGCCGCAATACCCCGACCTGCGGAGCATTGTCGAAAGTGCCTGGCGGTGGCATCAAACGCATCCTGACGGATATGACAGTTAACAATTAAAAATGGCAACGACTCGCCCTTTCCCCCAACATCGTTTTTCTGTTAAACCCATACGGCCTGAACAGCTACTACAGCGTCAAGCGTTGAATGATGGCTTTTGTAGAGGCGAACACGTTTGACGCAGTACTACATTAAATTGAAATGAAAGTTGCAATCAACGCCTGGTTTTACAATAAAATACACACCGGCAGTGGGCAGTATTTGCGCTACCTGGTTTTGGCGTTGACGAAATTAGACCCCCAACTTGAAATTATACTGACGGTTCCCAGTTTTGCGTTGCAAGATTCTACGCTGGAATGGCCTGCACAAGTACAGCTTCACGCCGTCCCGTTGAAGCCCGGCAACCTGGGAAAGGTGAAGTTTGAGCAAGCTATCTTTCCGCGGGTGGCAAAACAACTTGGTGCTGACGTGGCTCACGTGCCGTATTTTGGCTCATCGCTGGTAACCCATGTGCCAACCGTTGTCACCATTCACGATGTGATTCCCCTGGTGCTGCCGGAATATCGGGGAGGGCCGTTGGTGCGATTGTACACCAGCCTGGTCAGTGCAGCGGCGGGGCAGGCCGACCTGGTGCTGGCCGATTCGAATGCCAGCCGGCAAGATATTCTAGCGCGCCTCCACCTTGCCCCAGAAAAAGTGCGCACGGTTTATTTGGCTCCTGCACCGCATTACGAACCCGCTGCAACATGGGACCAAATCGAGACAGTCACCCAAAAATATAAGCTGCCAGAAACATTTGCCCTGTACATGGGGGGCTACGATGTGCGTAAAAATGTGTGGACGCTGTTGCACGCATGGACATTTGTCGCCGCCGGGTTGGGTGATGAACTGAAACTGGTGCTGGCAGGTAATTTGCCACAACAAGACACCCCCTTTTTCCCCGACCCCCTGAAAATTGCGCGCAAGCTTGGTATTGAAGATTATATTGTTACACCCGGCTGGATTGACGAAGCGGACAAACCTTTACTCTACAGCGCGGCGCGCGTATTTGTGTACCCTTCGCGCTACGAAGGTTTTGGCCTGCCGGTGCTGGAAGCAATGGCCTGTGGAACGCCGGTTGTCACCACCAATAGCGCATCGCTGCCGGAACTGACCGGCGCCGACGCTTTTCAAGTTGACCCGGATGATACGCGCCACATGGCCGCACCCATCATTGCCCTGACGCTGCAAGAAGACACGCACAACGATATGGCAAATCGAGGGTATCAACAGGCGTTGCAATTTAGCTGGCAAAAAACCGCCTTCCAAACGTTACAGGCTTACAAGGACGTGCTCTATTGAATGTGTTGATGGTTTCAAAGGCGCTGGTAGTGGGAACCTATCAGAAAAAACTAGAGGAAATAGCTCGCCACGGCGACATTAATTTAACGGTTGTTGTTCCCTTTGCATGGGGAGAAACAGCGCTGGAAAAAGCACACACCGAGGGCTACACGTTTAGCATCACTGACATTGCGTTTAACGGAAACTTCCATTTGCACTACTATCCCAGGCTCAAGCGCATTATGGCAGCAGCCGCCCCGGATGTGGTGCACATTGATGAGGAACCGTATAATTTTGCCACGTTCCACGCTTTGCGGTTGGCGCAAAAAGTTGGGGCCAAAACTGTGGTATTCACCTGGCAAAACCTCAACCGTCGCTACCCCCTCCCCTTCAATTGGATGGAGCGGTACGTGCTGCACCACACCGACGCGCTATTGGTGGGCAATGCGGAAGCGCAAGCGGTGTGGCAAGCCAAAGGATATCCTGGCCCAATGTGGCAAATCCCCCAATTTGGCGTTGACCCCACAATCTTTTACCGGCGGGAGCGGATTCGCCGGGTGAGCAAACCCAGCGTTATTTTGCAGCGCAGCGCCCGCCGGCCAAGCCAACCTTCCCTGACCATTGGCTACGTGGGGCGCCTGGTAGAGGAAAAAGGCATTGAAATTTTACTCAAAGCTGCCGCCAGGCTGAAAGGCCCCTGGGACATGAGGATTTTGGGGAGCGGTCCCGATCGGCGGCGGTTTGAAAAAATGGCCCAGTGGATGGGGATCTCTTCGCGTGCCACGTTTGACCAGCAACTGCCTTCCACGCATATGCCGAACTATCTCAGCGGCCTGGACGTGCTGGTTTTACCGTCACTCAGCCGCCCCAATTGGAAAGAACAGTTTGGGCGCGTCCTCATCGAAGCGATGGCCTGCGAGGTTGTGGCCGTGGGCGCACGCTCTGGAGCTATTCCTGAAGTGATCGGTAGCGCAGGGCTGTTGTTTGATGAGGGCGACGTTGATGATCTGCGGGCGCAGCTACAGCGTTTAATTGATGATGTAGCTTTGCGCGAGTCGCTGCGGGCGGCGGGTAGGCAGCGTGTCATCGAAAAGTACACTCATGCAGCCATTGCTCAGCACACCGTCGAAGTCTACCGTTCACTTTGCGGATGATGTTTTTCAGGTGAGCATGCGTCGGGGAATGAATTGCCCTGGCACTGTTGCAACCAAAAATCAAAACTTTTAACCAGAAATCATAAAAATTCTCAACGAGGAGAGCGCACAATGTTGAAAAACAAGGTTATTTTAATCATTGGGGGATATGGTATGGTAGGGCACGCCATTTGTCGTGAACTGTTGCACCATTCACCACACACCCTAATTATCACTTCTTTACTGGAGTCAGAAGCGAAACAGGCTGTTGACTCGCTGCGACGAGAGTTTCCCGATACCCCCACCAAACTAATTCCTCGGTGGGGAAACATTTTTGTCCGTGCCGCATTGAAAGACGTGCCCCGCGCCGAAATTCTGGCGTCCCCCCAGTACCGCAGCCAGCTTTACAGAGACGTGCTAGACAGTTACACACCAGAACTTGTGGAAGCCTCATATCTGGCACAATTGATTATGGGAACCACGCCAGAGTACCCCGGTCTCAAACCCCATCTTGTTATCGACGCGGTGAATTCTGCCACCGCGCTGGCCTATCAAGACATTTACCACTCAGCGGCAGAAGTGCACGATCTTTATGAAAAGGCTGAGATTGTTTGGCAAGAAAATGAGCGTGCTGTAGTAGAGCGATTGCTCATTAGCCTGTACATTCCACAATTGGTGCGCCACATTCAGGTTTTAGATGCCGCCATGCGCCAGGCCGGAACTGAGGCATACCTTAAAATAGGCACCAGCGGCACAGGCGGTATGGGGCTGAACATCCCCTACACCCACGGCGAAGAAAAACCATCCCGCGTACTGTTGTCTAAAGCCGCCATTGCCGGTGCGCACACCTCGCTGCTTTTTTTGATGGCACGCACGCCCGGTGGCCCCGCCGTAAAAGAAATAAAACCAACCGCTGCAATTACCTGGAAAAACATTGGTTATGGCCCTATTAAAAAGCGTGGCCGGGTCATCCCTTTGCGCGATTGTCCACCAGACAAAGGGGTCAAACTCATTGATGGTGCAGCGTTTGACCTGAACGAGCATCCCGTTGCCCCTACCGGGGACGATGTACTGGAATCAGTATTCATTGATACAGGCGAAAACGGTTTGTTCTCTATTAACGAATACACTGCGATCACCACCCTGGGCCAAATGGAAGCCGTGACGCCGGAAGATATTGCTTTCAATGTGGTGAGCGAGCTGCGCGGGCTGAACACCGGCAAGGATGTTGTCAGCGCTCTCGACAGCGCCGTGCTGGGGCCGAGCTATCGCGCCGGGTTCTTGCGCCATCGGGCTATTGCTTACGCCAAGCACCTTGAACAACAACATCAAGTTACTTCAGTTGCCTTTGAAATTTTAGGGCCGCCCAAGCTATCAAAACTGCTGTTTGAGGCATATATCCTCAAACAGCTTTATCAAACAATGGAGGCGGTGGCCAACGTGAACAGAGAGCAACTGATGCAAGAAGTGACCGACTTGCTGGCAACAAATAGTCGTATTCGCCAGCAGGCCATTTCTATTGGCATACCCGTACTGATGCCAGATGGCCGAACATTGTTGTGTGTTAATCGTGGCAAGGGTGAACATCGTTGGGAGCGCACGCGCTGGACGGTAACGCCCGCAACCATTGAACGTTGGGCCGAAACGGAATGGATCGATTTACGAGAGAAAAATATGGCGCGCTGGCAAGAGCGGATGCGCCGCATTATTGATGAAATAAACGTGCTGCCTGATCCCTTGCAAGATGCCAGCTCACAATTCGGACGCATTATGACGGCTCCAGACACCTGGATGCTTGAGCCGGAAATAAACATTGGCGAGATGGCCGGTTGGATTTTCAATACCGAGGAAAAGGGTCAGCGATTGAAAGGCTAAAATAACTGTTGACACCATCTCTGTCGCTAGTTATAATGGTGACAATTGTTTCCCGCTTAAGTTTATCCGACGAGGACGATATGAACAGGGTGCCCCAAACCTACAGCAAATATGACTTGCTGTTTACGCCGCGTTTGATCCCGTTTCTTAAAACGGAACGCGGCGAAACGTGGCAAGCCTTAATTGAACGATTGTGTGCCCTGCCTGAAACATCCCCCGATGTGCTGGCGTTTTCGCTGATGATGATAGAACTGAACAGTTGTTTGACCTGCGAAATGGATAGCTACCGCGCCCAGCGAGGGTGCCTTGCCTGTGCTAAACAGACCGTTGTCAGTTTCAAAGGATCAGATGCTGAGTTGATATGCCGCTTTGAAAGCGCTAAAGCAAATATTGAGCAAAAATTGGATGCTGTAGCCCACCTGATCCAGAACCACACTTCGTGAACGGCGCTCTGATTTAAAAATGGCGGTAGTGGCTATTTTTGACTGATGAAACAAATACACATCTGAAGAATGGTGGGTAAATACCCGCATTCGTTTTGCGTAGGGACAGAGCATTGCTCTGTCACTACATAATCAAATGATTTCCATCAGTCAAATTGAACCACCACCAAAATGGCTACCCACTATGGTAGCCATTTTTTATTAATTATTGGAGTTTGGCGAAAATTGTATTGTTGCTCAATGACATGACAAGATGTCATCGCTTACAATTGAACTACCACCAATTATACTTTTGTCTTCTGTTTAACCGTCACTTTTTCCAGGCGCACAGCATTGGCTTTGTATTCGGGAATCTTTGCAATAGGATCGAGCTTTTCATCGTGGGTCAACTTGTTCGCCGGTGATTCCCGCCAGTGGAACGACAGGAACACTACTCCCGGCGACACCCGGTCACCAACCTTCGCTCGGGTAACCACTTCTCCGCGCCGACTGATGATCTTCACTTCCTCACCGTCTTTCAGACCAAGTGCTGCCGCATCATCCCGATGCACTTCCACGTAACCGGTGGGCACGCGCCAATCCAACCCCTCGCTACGGCGGGTCATGGTGCCGGTGTGATAGTGATACAGCACGCGCCCGGTAGTGAGTACTAGCGGATATTCTTCGTCTGGCTGTTCGTATGGCAAATTTGCCGTCGCTGGGAAGAATTTTCCCCTTCCCCGCGAGAACTTGCCCACGTGCAAAATGGGGGTACCGGGATGGTCTTCGGTGGGGCAGGGCCACACCAGTTGCTCTGTTTGCAACCGTTGGTGCGAAATGCCACCGTAAATGGGCGTCACCTGCCGCGCTTCTTCCATAATTTCAGCCGGAGAGGCGTAATCCCAGTAGCCCTGCTGTGCCCGTTGGCGCCCCAATTTTTCATCCACCGCTTTGGCCAGAGCAGCCGTAATTTGCCAATCGGGTTTGGCTTTGCCGGGTGGGGTAACGACCTGCTGCAACAATTGCACCCGTCGTTCACTATTGGTAATGGTGCCCTCCTTCTCCAGCGAAGCGGCGGCGGGGAAGATCACGTGCGCCAGTTGCGCCGTTTCGGTCAAGAAAATATCCTGCACTACCAAAAAGTCCAGCGTGCGGAAGGCGTGTTCCACATGGCTCAAATTCGGGTCAGACAACAGCGGGTTTTCACCCATCACGTATAATGCTCGCACCTTCCCTGCGGTCATTGCATGTGAGGCCTCAACCACCGTGTAGCCCACTTTGGCGGGCAGGTCCTCCAGCCCCCATGCTTTTGCCACTGCCTGCCGTTTTTCATCATCAAAAACTTTCTGATAGCCGGGCAACACATTGGGCAACCCGCCGAGATCACACGCGCCCTGCACATTCGATTGTCCGCGCAGGGGGTTCACTCCGGTAGAAGGTTTTCCAATTTGCCCACACAACATCGCAAGGCTCGCCAGCATGTGCACCATATCGGTGCCGTTGCTGCGCTGGGTAATGCCCATGGCATACAAAATAGTGGCATGCCCGCGAAATTCGCCGTGTCCATTGCTTGCGGCGAAAATGGAACGCCCGGATTGTCGTTCGCCCCACGCGTACAATCGTGCGGCTCGTTCAATCATTGTGGCGGGAACACCCGTTTCCAGTGCGGCCACCTCCGGCGTCATCTGCAGTACACTTTGTTTAAACGCTTCAAAATTCTCCGTGCGGGCTTCAATAAAATCCCAATTTGCCCAGCCCTCTCTGATAATGACGTGCGCCATCGCCATAAAAAGATAAATGTCCTGCCCCGGTTTGGGTTGCAGGTGCAATGTGGCGTGGTTGGTCATTGAAATTTTTCTGGGATCAATGACAATCAGGCTGGCGCCTTTTTTCACTGCCCGAATAACCTCGTAGCTGAGTACAGGGTGCGACTCACCTGTGTTGGAGCCGGTAATCAAAATACAATCTGCGTCGCGGATTTCCCGAATAGCGTTGGTCATCGCGCCGCTGCCGAAGCTTGTCGCCAGACCGGCGACGGTGGTGCTGTGTCACAACCGGGCGCAATGGTCAACATTGTTTGTTCCAACCCCCGCGCGCATGAATTTCTGGAAGAGATAATTTTCCTCATTGGTACACCGCGCCGAGGTCAACCCATGTACTGCATCGCCGCCGCTTTCACGGATGACCTGTGCCAATTTGGTGGCGGTCACATCAATGGCCTGCTCCCATGCGACAGGTACAAACCAATCGAAACTGGGGTTGCCATCTAGCACCGATGTTTCCGGCAACTTCCAGGGTTCGGTGGTGAGGCCCAGCTCATACGCCAGGTCTTTGCGAATAAGCGGTTGGGTGAGCCGGTCAGGGTTGTCCACAAAATCCCATCCAAAGCGACCTTTCACACACAGGAATTCATCATTCACGGGGCCATCAGGCACACCCTGGGCATATATAATTTTATTGTTTTTGGTAGCGAATTCCATCGTACACCCCACGCCGCAATATCCGCAGATAGTGCGGGTGCGGTCAAATTCCCACTCGCGCCCTTTGCCAATTTTAGAGCGCGGCAGCAACGCGGCGGTGGGACAAATCTGCACACAGTTTCCGCAGAACACGCACGATGAATCGGCCATTGGCATGTTGAAGGGGGTTGAGATGACTGTTTCAAATCCTCGCTCGCTGAAGTGAATGGCATCCGCGCCGACAACCTCATCGCACACCCGCACACATTTGCCGCACATAATACAATATTGATAGTTGCGCACGTAAAAGGGGTTGTCGTCGTAATATTTGTCGGCGCGCGACAGTTCTACGGGGAAGCTACTGGCGGACATATTATATTGATAAGCATACTTTTGCAGGTCACAACTACCATTTTTGTCACAGGTAACGCAATTCAGGGGATGGTCGGACAGGAATAAATCCAGCACTTCGCGGCGCAGCATTTCTACCTGCTCAGTTTTGGTATGAATGACCATTCCATCTTGAACCTGTGTACCACAGCTATGGACGGGTTTTGGCTGTCCATCTATCTCTACCAAACACATCCGGCAACTGCCGGTGGGAAGCAAATCTTTGTGATTGCACAAGTGGGGAATGTCAATGCCATATTCCAGCGCCACGTTGAGCACCGATTGACCTTCTTGCGCTTTAACCAATTGATTGTCTATGGTTAGTTTTACAGTCATTGTACGCTCCTCAATTAGATTTTTCTGCTGCCGAAAATCTGTCGGCAAAGTGAGATAGCGCCGAAATCATCGGGATTGCTGCACCCTGCCCCAGCCCACAAAACGAAGCGCTCCGCAATGTGTGAGCCAGTGTCGTTAACATTTGCACGTCGCCGGGATGTCCTTTGCCGTCTTGCAACCGGTCTAAAATTTGGCGTGCCCGGCGCGTGCCGATGCGGCAGGGGGTACACTTGCCACACGATTCGTTTTCAAAAAAGTGCAGTAGTTCCCGCAGCAGTGCCACCGGCGAGATTGATTCATCACATACCAGAAAAGCGCCCGCTCCCAGTGACACGCCTTGTTTTACCGAGGCGTAATCAATGGGCACATCCAGAAAATCTGGGGGGATGATGGTTCCGGCTGCCCCGCCTGTCAGCGCGCAATTAAGGGTAGAGCCAGGCAACATTCCACCGCCAAATTCCGCGATGATCTGGCGCAGGGTCAGGCCAAAAGGGGCTTCAAACAAGCCGGGATTGTTGACGTGCCCCAACAGCGTGTACAGTTTTGTCCCGGCGCTTTCGCCATCGCTGAGCGCATTGTACCAGTCTGCCCCATGCACTAGAATACCGGGTACATTGGCAAACGTTTCAACATTATTCACTGCGGTGGGGGCGTTTTTGTAGCCGCTTGTGGGAGGATAGGGGGGCCGCAGACGTGGTTCGCCGCGATACCCCTCCAGTGATTCGAGGAGCGCGGTTTCTTCGCCGCAAATGTAAGCGCCCGCACCCCGGTGCACGTGGACGTGGAATGAAAAATCTGAGCCGCCGATGCCTTCACCGAGCCAGCCGTGCGCTTCTGCTTGCTGAATGGCTTGTGCCAGCAATACGGCTTGCGCCTCGTATTCCCCGCGAATGTAAATGTAGCCTGTTTGCGCACCGGTGGCATAGGCGGCAATGGCCATTCCTTCCAAAATTAAATGCGGATTGTTGTCAATGAGCACGCGGTCTTTAAAAACCAACGGCTCTGATTCGTCAGCGTTGCAGACAATATATTTTTCCGCACCGGCAGCTTCGGCAACGATGCGCCATTTTACGCCAGCGGGGAATCCTGCGCCGCCGCGCCCGCGCAGGTTAGCGGCCACTATTTCAGCAATAATGTCTTGTGGGGAACGATTGAGCGCGGCCTGCAAGCCCTGATACGCGCCGTGGGCCAATGCAGAATCGATGTTGGTGGGGTCGATGTCGCCGGCGTGGGCCAACAGCACTCGCTTTTCGCCCGGAAGCGGCTGGGTATATTTTTTTATATAGCTCTGCAGATTAGCCAGAATGTCTTTGATGTTGTCGGGAGTGAATGGCCCTCCCTGTTGCATGTTAATCAACGCGGCCGGCGCATGGTCGCACAGGCCCAGGCAGCTTGAACGCTCTACAACCTGCGCCTCTCCCAATGCCTCTTTGGCGGCTGTATGCACCTCACTGGCACCATTGAGCCAGCACGATGGGCCATCGCAAACGCGCACGGTTCCGCCAGAACGGGGTTGGATGTTAAACATTGAGTAAAACGTTGCTGCACCGTAGACGCGGCTCAATGGATGGCCCAGTTCGCGGGCCGCGTATTTAAGGGGCTGCGGTGGCAGATATCCATACTGGTTTTGAATTTCCCCCAGAACAGAAATCAAAGCATCTGATTGTCCCCGGTACTGTTCCAGAATAGACGCAAGTTCTGGCGGCGGCGGAGTATCCAGCGCGTCACCGTTGGAAGCACGCCTATCGCGCAGTTTTTTGGTACGTAGCTTCATAAAAGTACCTCCTTGTACAGGGTGGCAAAACTATTGTAGGATGGTGCATAATTAAAATTGTATCCATTGTACGTATAAGTTGCAACATTGAGAAATTTGCCACGTAGTGCTTTGCAACACCACGTTTCCTTCCACAGCTGACGCATACAGAAATCCATTTAAATGTATCATAAAAAATGAAATATCTACAGTGGCAGGCGTCACGTCCCACTAGTGACATTTATCACAATTAAGCAAAATGTACATTCATTGGAGCGTAATTTCAGCCGTGCCAGAGTTTGACTATCCGTTGAAAATTATGCTAAACTCTGTGTATGACCCCGCTTGTCAATCTAACCATTGCCTGGCTATTGGGTATTGCGCTGGCACAGTGGCTCGTCCCGCGCCCCACAACATTACTGCTGCTGGCTATTCCAGCAATTAGCGGGTTGCTGCTTTACCGTGGCCAGCCGAGATTTCGCGCCTGGGCAATCAACGCTATTGTTCTGCTGCTGGGTGCGGCTCGCTTGCTGAGCAGCCAGCCAACCATCACCCCTGACCATGTAGTCTATTACAATGACACCGATTACGTTACCTTCACCGCGCGCGTTGTTGATGAGCCAGACCTCCGCGACACCTACACAAATTTGCGCGTGCAGGCAAAAAGCATCGCCCTTCCAAACACGCCACCCCGTCCCGTTGAAGGATTGGTGCTGGTACGCGCCCCTCGTTATCCAGAATACCAGTTCGGTGACACCCTAGAGATTCATGCCAAGCTGGAAACACCTCCGATTTTTGAGAGATTTTCCTACAAAGATTACCTCGCCCGGCAAGGTATTCACTCGTTTGTGCGCCGCCCACGCATTAAACTATTGGCCGCACAACACGGGCTTTCGCTGCGAGCCGCCATTTTTCGTTTTAAAGCTTATGCGCACCAAACCGTCAATCGCATTTTGTCTGAACCGGAAGCAGGACTACTAAACGGAATTTTGCTGGGCATTCAAAGCGGTATTCCCCGTGCCCTATATGACCAATTCAACGCCACCGGCGCCAGCCACGTCATTGTTATTTCTGGCAGCAACATATCACTGCTGGTGGGGATTTTATTGCTGGCCGGGCAAAAGCTCATTGGACGACGACGCGCAACTTGGCTGGCACTGGCCGGGGTAGCGCTGTACACAGTGATGGTCGGTGCTGATGCGGCAGTGGTGCGCGCGGCCATTATGGGCGCTCTGTTTGTGTTGGCCATGTACCTGGGCCGGCCCAACGCCGTGCTGAATGCGCTGTTTGCATCTGCGCTGGCGATGACGCTGGCCAACCCGCTGACGTTGTGGGATGTGGGATTTCAGCTTAGCTTTTTGGCCACGCTGGGCCTGGTGGTGCTGGTTCCGCCGTTGGAGACTTTGACGGAAAGGATTTGGAGCAGCTTTGGGCACACAGGCGGACTGACTATGCTTTCCGCTCTGTTGAAAGAAGCGATGTTAGTGACAATCGCCGCGCAAGTTATTACCACCCCGTTAATCATCTATCAATTTGGGCGGTTGAGTTTGGTGAGTCTGCTGACAAATCTATTGATTGTGCCGGTGCAGCCGTTAATTATGCTCCTGGGCGGCGCAGCCACATTGGTAGGAATGATCTCCCAATTGGGAGGGACGGTATTGGGCTGGTTGGCCTGGCTGCCCCTGGCCTGGACAATTTGGATGGTGCAATGGACAGCCGGATTTCGCTGGGCGCAGCTTAATTTTCCGGCTCTGCCCTTCTGGCTGATGAGCTTGAGCTACCTTACATTAGCGGTGGGTGTATGGTGGCTCAACGAACGGCAGCAACAGTCACCCAGGCGATACATCAGTACTGCCCCGCCGAATAGGGCAATTTACACGGCTGGGGGCGCAGTTGCATTGTTGATCTTTTTGTGGGCAGCAACGCGTTCGCTGCCCGATGGCAAGCTGCACGTTGCATTTTTGGATGTGGGGCAGGGAGACGCGATTCTGGTCACCACGCCACACGGTCGGCAATTGTTAATTGATGGCGGCCCCTCGCCGTCGCAGCTAGAGCAACGGTTGAGTGAAGAAATGCCGTTTTGGGATCATTCGCTGGATGTTGTGGTGAGTACCCACCCCGACGCCGATCACCTGACCGGATTGGTGGATGTGGCCCAGCGCTATACAATCGGCACGGTACTGGTGAGCGACGTGTCCGGCACATCTGCTCTTTCTACCGCATGGCAGCGTGAACTTTCTGCCCGCCATTTAAATACGATTACAGCATGGCAGAAGCAGCGGTTGCAGCTAGATTCCAATGTTGAGGCGGATGTCCTCAACCCCGGTCCCGCAACGCAAACGATGGAACCAGCCAACGATCACTCGGTGACGTTGAAAATACAAATGGGGCAGGTTAGTTTTCTGCTCTCTGGTGACCTGGAGGCGGCGGGCGAACAAGCGCTACTGCTTGAAGGAGAAGACGTGCAGGCAACAGTGCTAAAAAGCCCACACCATGGCAGCAAAACCGGCTCAAGTGCATTGTTTTTGCAAGCGGTCAACCCGCAAGTAGTGGTCATTTCAGTGGGGGCAAATAATCGCTTTGGCCACCCCGCTCCAGAGATATTGCAGCGCTACGCAGATTTTGGCATCTCTGTTTTGCGCACCGATAAACAAGGAACCGTTGAGCTTGTGACCGATGGCGAAAAGCTATGGCTTGGAAACTAGCACAGCGTCAAGCGTGTTTTGATGGGTAGGGGGCAGAGCAGTGCTCTGTCCCTACGGAGCAAAATTATACCACCACACAAACCTTAAAATTTACTTTACCCAAAGGGCACAGGTGCAACAGCCGCGGCCCCAGAATTTCCCTCAATTTACCTCTTTTGCACAAAAATGCTATAATGAACACTTGCACCCCTTTAGTAAAGGAACAAGCAGCATGGTACAACAAATACTGAATCGCCCAGAAATAGAATCGCCCATTTCCATAAAACAAACAACAGCCCGCCCCACAGTTCAGCTTACGTTTGCCGACGGTCGTGTATTTGAAGGCCCCAAAGGCGCAACCATAGAAAATTTTGTTAAAGCAGCCTATCCAAAGAACGACCCGCCCATTATTGCCTGCATGGTCAACAAACAAATGCGAGAACTTAGCTATCACGCCTATACCGATCTGGAGGTTGAACCGATCACGCTGGCGGACAGCGACGGGTTGCGAATTTATCGTCGTTCACTGTCGTTGTTGCTGGTTGCCGCCGCCGAGAGACTCTTTCCAGGGATTCGCATCATTATTGATTATGGATTGAATTTTGGCGCTTTCTATTTTGAAGTCAGCAACCATCCCCCGCTAACAGAGCGTGATTTGGCAGCGCTAAAATCGCACATGCAAGCGTTGGTAGAGGCCAACCTGCCAATAGAAAAAGAGCGCGTGTCGGTGGCAGAAGCGGAGGCGTATTTTAAACAGAAGGAATGGGATGACAAACTGCGATTAATGCAATCGCGGCGCAAAGATTACTTAACCCTCTACACCATTGATGGCACAAAAGATTATATGCAGGGATACATGGTGCCCTCTACTGGCTACCTCAACTTGTTTGACGTAGCACCCTACAACACCGATGGCTACATACTGCAATACCCTCGCGCCAAAACATACAACCAATTGCGCCCTCCTGTTGAGTACCCCAAGCTGGTGAGCGTCTTCAACGAAACCCGCCATTGGATGGAAGCGCTAGACGTGTATGATGTGGGCAAATTAAACGCCGTCGCCACGACAGATAAAGCACGTGAGCTAATTTTAGTGTCAGAGGCGCTGCACGAGCAACGCATTGCGCAAATTGCCACCATCATTGCCAGCCTGGGCAACATTCGGATGGTCACAATTGCCGGACCCTCATCATCCGGCAAAACTACGTTTTCCAAGCGTCTGGCTATTCAACTGAGAACACACGGCCTGCGATTAATGGCCATCAGCCTGGACAACTTCATTGTCAACCGGCGAGAAACGCCGTTGGACGAGGATGGAGATTACGACTACGAATCACTATACGCGCTCGATCTGGAACTCTTTAACACAGTAATGTTGAATTTAATCAACGGCAAAGAAATTACCCTGCCCAAATACAACTTTTACACAGGGCAGCGCGAGTGGGGAGAGACAATTTCCGTTGACCGCGATTATATTTTTATCGTCGAAGGGATCCACGGTTTGAACCCGGCACTGGTGACGCAAATTCCGCCGGAGCGGATCTTCAGGGTTTATGTATCGGCGCTGACGCAACTCAACCTGGATAATCATAACCGCGTGCCCACCACCGATACCCGCCTGTTGCGGCGCATTGTCCGCGATGCCGCACACCGGGGCTACAATGCCACCGATACCATTTTGCGCTGGCCAAAAGTGCGCCGTGGCGAACACAAATGGATCTTCCCTTTCCAGGAAAACGCCGATATTCTCTTTAACTCCGCGTTGATCTACGAACTGGCAGCCCTGAAACCCCTGGCAGAACCGCTGTTACTGCAAGTTGAGCCGGGTAAACCGGCACATCGGGAAGCCAAACGCCTGCTTTCCTTTTTGCAATGGTTCGACCCGCTTCACGATAGCGGCATTATTCCAGATAATTCCATTTTGCGAGAGTTTATTGGCAATTCCATTTTGCGAGACTACACACCTTAAATTGCAATCAGAATGAAAACAGCAGTTTTGACCGGGCACGCGCTCAAATGTCATTGCGAGCGCCAGCGAAATCGAAGATGGCCGTACGGGTGCAATCACCATTTTTGCCACCGGGGATTGCTTCGGCGCAAGAAACTGCGCCTCGCAATGACAATGGCACCAATAAAATCCAAAACCCTCCCCCAAACTAAAATAGACCCGCTTACTTCTTTTGAATTGTTTGCGCCTATGTTATAATCACCCTGCTTGCTCCACACCAAAATTTGTGGAATCTGTGGGCGGTAGCACCATCAATACACCTTTCAATACAACAACACAGGACAGATTAATGGACATTGTTACAAATATAATTGTTGCCCTGCTTGAAATTCTTAAGTGGATAATTCTGGCTCGGGTCTTGCTATCGTGGCTGCCGATGGCCGGTATTCACATTGACCCGTTGAACCCTATTGTGCGCTGGATGTATCGCCTCACCGACCCCATTCTGCTCCCCCTGCGTCCCTTCAGTCGGATGGGAATGATGGACATTAGCCCCATCATTGCGTTCTTCATCATCAGCTTTATCCAAAATATCTTGCGCGGGCGCTCTATTGCCCAAACAATTGCGTTTGCCATTGTGCTGGTCATTGCATTTAGCGTGCACGAGTTCTCTCACGCCTGGGTAGCCTATCGACTGGGCGACCCTACGGCCAAAAATCAAGGACGGCTGACGCTTGACCCGCGCAAACATTTGGACGTATTGGGCAGCATTATGGTGCTGGCCGTTGGTTTCGGCTGGGCCAAGCCGGTGCCGGTAAATCCCTATAATCTTAAAAATGGCCCTAAAGCAGGGATGGCAATGGTTGCCGCTGCCGGGCCACTATCGAACCTGCTTCTGGCGATTCTGGCGTCGCTGCCGGTACGGATGGGCCTGGTGGAAACATATTACGTCTCTCGTTTTTTGCCCAATCCACAGGAACTTTTCTTCATTTTTATCTGGTTGAATATTGTGTTGGTCTTTTTTAACCTGTTGCCTATTGCTCCCCTCGATGGATTCAATGTGGTAGCAGGATTGCTGCCCTACCCGGCGTCGCAATCGTTTCACAAATTGGAACCTGCCGGCCCGCTGATTTTGTTGCTGCTGGTATTTTTTGGTGGTCCTGTTTTTAGCGGATTGATTATCGGCCCCACCAACCTTGTGGTAAGCTTGCTAACGTAATGACCAGGATACTCAAAGCCGCCCACTATCGCGCCAGACAGTTCTTTGCCGCTCTGCACCCCTCCATCACTCCCGAAGACTGGTTGTTGGTAACATCGGTCTTGCAACAAAACCCATCGGCGCTCAGCCTGTTCCAACGGATGCCCCGTTCCGACCAGCAGCACGCAATTGCGGTACTGCAAACACTGCATCAACAGGGACACACCCACCCGGCATTACAACAGGCCGCCTTGTTGCATGATGTGGGGAAGGCATTGGGGCAACCACTTGTTTACCGCGTATTGGTGGTACTACTTAAATCATTATGGCCCGCTGCTCTGGCCAAATTGAGCAATGCACCACTTGACAGTCCGGCCTGGCAACGCCCCTTTGTTGTCAACGCTCACCACCCTCAAATTGGGGCAGACTGGGCCAGAAATGCGGGCTGCGACGCGCTGACCGTAACGCTCATCAAAATGCACCGGCAACTGCCCGCCAACCACAACACCACCCTGCTCGAAACCTTGCATCGCCAACTATACAAAGCAGACAACCGCAATTGATTTTTTTTGGCACTGCGATATGGAAATACGAACCGCGAATTACCAACTAAACAACACTATTTTCCGCGTCACCTACGCCGACATCACAACTGTTGACGCTGATGTGCTGGTCAGTTCTGATGACAGTCAACTGAGCATGCGCGGCGGCGTTTCCAAAGCCATCTTAAATGCTGGTGGCGCTGCCATTGTTGATGATGCGCGCAAGCACACGTCGCTGGCGTTGGGCGATGTAATCGTCACCACTGCCGGACAACTGCCCGCCAAATACATCTTTCACGTGGTCACCATCGACCTGGAACCAGTATTGCAATTTGCCGCTGGCCCGACCGTTCAGGCCGCCACCCGACGGTGTTTGCGCCTGGCCGATGCGCTGCACGCCCGTCATCTTGCCTTCCCTGCGCTGGCCACGGGGTCGGCGGGGATGCTGTTTCAAGTTACCGCCGAAGCAATGACCCGCACCATTGCCGATTACGTTATGGGAAGCACACAAATTGAGCAGGTTACCGTAGCGCTGTACGAAAACCAGCGTGCCACAGCCAGCGACTTGAATTTGTTTTACGAACGGGTTGTGGCGTTGGCCTCAATGTCTACCCAGAGCCAAAAACTCTCCACGCTGCTGGCGCAACTCCGCACCGAAATAGAACGCACGCAAAACCCAGACCTGGCACAAGAAATAGCAAGCCTGCAAGCCAAGTTAACCAACACCCGTGACATGCTTGCAAAAACCCCAAATACACTGGAACATCTGGAGCAAATGCAGCAAGACAGCAATCTTGAAGCCGTCAGCCAAACGGTTGTGGGGCTATCAGACCGGGCGCAAATTGAAACAGCCGCATTGCAAAACCAGCAACTGGAACTGGAAGTATTGAACACAAAATTAAACGGCTTACTTACCCAATTGAACATTCAATACGCCAACCTGAACAAACTACAAATTAAAAAAGCCAAATATGGGCCACTGGAAGTCCCGCTCCATTTAGAAAACGCCATTGAAGAATTGCAAGAGACCATTGAAAACACGGAAACCCTGGTCAAAGAGACTCGCGGCCAATTGGCTCAATTGACAGCACAAAATTAGTACCGAGGAAATTTTATGAGTGATGTAACCATAACTGTTATCGGGGCGGGAGCCGTTGGCACATCGCTGGGGCTGGCCCTGCAGCAACTTGAAGACAGTCCCCAATTAATTGGGCATGATAAAGACCCCCTGCACACCAAACAGGCTGTGAAAATGGGCGCCTTCGATAAATCAAATTGGAACCTGATCAATGCCTGCGCTGACGCCGACCTGATTGTACTGGCAATCCCTGCCAACGAAATTGAATCCACCCTTACGGCCATAGCCAACGATCTTAAAGAAGACGCGATTGTTTCTGATACGGCCCAAACAAAGGCTGACATCATCAAGATGGCGGAATCCATCTTGCCGAAACACGTGCATTTTGTGGGCGGCAATCCCATTGTTTCTCCAGCGGGAAACGGCCCGGCGTACGCCCGTGCCGACCTGTTTCAGGATACGCTCTACTGTCTCACCCCGTCACCTTCCGTAGTGCCAGAAGCGATAAAACTGCTGGAAGATATGGTGACGCTGATCGGCGGGACCCCCTTTTATCTGGACCCGCTGGAACATGATGGTCTTGTTTGCGGCGTAAACGATTTGCCCGCCTTGCTCAGCATTGCCTTGACGCACACCGTTAGCGAGCCACAAGCATGGCAAGAAGCGCGAAAATTGGCCGGGGCGCTTTTTTCGCAAGTTTCAACCGGGGCTACCGGCGACCCAGATGCTCTGGCAGCCACATTTTTAAATAACAGAAACAACCTCACCCGCTGGATCGACACAACTATTCAAACATTGCAAACTGCTAAATCGCTACTGGAAGAGGGTGAAGCTGAAGCGCTGGCTCAGTTTGTTGACCGGGCTGTCGTGGCGCGCACAAACTGGCAAAAAGATTTTGAAGCGAATGCTCTCAGCAATCTCCATGCAACGGGAAAAGAGACTGTAGAAAAGCCAAACCTGTTCAAGCAACTCCTGGGTTTTGGCAACAGGTAGCCGTGCCCACAGTATACATTCTGGAATGCAGAGACAAAACCTTATACACCGGCTGGACAACGGATCTGGCGCGGCGACTGAAGGCCCACAATGCCGGACAGGGGGCAAAATACACCCGCAGTCGCTTGCCCGTAAAACTGGTCTATGCGGAAATGCTCCCCGACCAGAGCAGCGCTTTAAAACGAGAGCAGGCTATTAAACGATTATCTCGCACCCAAAAACTGGCGTTGATCGCCGCACACCCAGCTCAACACTTTAAGGAGGAGATGATGGCAAATTTAACAACTGTTGAAGGCATTGGAGCCGTTTTCGCGCAGCAATTACAAGATGCGGGCATTGCCACCACCGACGCGCTTTTGGAACAGGGTGCAACGTTGGCAGGGCGAAAGGCCGTCGCCGAAAAAACTGGCATCAGCGACAAATTGATCCTGGAATGGGTCAACCGCGTCGATTTGAGCCGCGTGAAAGGCATTGGCGAAGAATACGCCGATCTGCTGGAAGCCGCCGGTGTGGACACCGTGCCAGAGTTGGCCCAGCGCAACCCAGACAATCTCCACACCAAAATGACAGCCGTCAACGAAACCAGGAACCTGGTTCGCAAGCTCCCCACCGCCGCGCAGGTTGCCGATTGGGTGGCGCAGGCAAAAGACCTGCCGCGCATTGTTACCTATTGAATGTGTCTCTGCTTATCTTTACCCCTGCCCCGCTGGCAGCAGACCCAGCGCTATGGGGTGACTTTTGGCAGGGCGATGTGATTGCCCCCGGTTACACACTCCCCGCCCTGGAAGCGGCCTTTCTGCGCGAAACGCGCCTGACATACACCATCACCGCGCAAACCCCCGCCGCATATTTGGCACAGTTGCGCCGCGCACTTGCCGCCCCACCAATCAGGGCGTGGAAAACCACCCTCAATCACCGGAAGGTTCGGTGTGTGGCTGTGCCAGATTCGGCGCAATGGCTCATCATCTGGCTGGCAAATAAAACCATCCTCGCCGGGTATGGATCGCCACCGGTGACGTCACCCGGTTTTGCCCTGCAATCCACACAAGCTCCCCCAAACACTCCTCCACAACATCCTCCCGCAGCGCTGCTGGCATTTGCCCAACAGGTACACAATCAACTTCCCGCCTGGGCAGACGAATGGAGCGCCTTTTCATCTGGCGCACAAATTGACCATCTCATCCAGGCCCATCGAGTGTACAGTCTGCTCCTCGCCCACCAACCTGCCATCGCCGCCTGGATCAATGCTCACGGCGATTGACTCAAGCGACCGTCACACCACGCCAACGATTCAACCGTACAGGGAGGCGCGTCAATTTTTGCCAAAATGCGCTGCAGGGTGTCAGGCGTGCCGGTGGAAAAAAAGCGATGCTGCGGCACAGAATTGGCAGCGGCAGCTTGCTCAAGCTGCGTTAATATCCGCTGCACTTGCCGCGCAACTGCCTCGGCCGGGTCGATGATGGATACTGTTTTGCCCACAACTCTTTCTATTGCTGGAATTAAAAAGGGATAGTGCGTGCAGCCCAGCACAAGCTGGTCAATCCCTTCCGCCTGCATTGGCCGTAGATATTGCCGCAGCAGATTTTCGGTGCGCCGGCCAGAAAATTCACCCGCTTCAACCAGCGCCACCAATCCGTGCGCTACCTGCCGATGAACAATCACGTCGCGGGCATATTGTTGCGTGGTGTGGTTAAACAGGTCCCCTTGAAGCGTGCCTTCGGTTGCCAGCACACCGATGTGTCCCGTGCGCGTGGCGCGTGCTGCCGGTTTAACTGCTGGCTCCATTCCCACAAACGGTACAGAAAATTGAGCGCGGAGCGCCCAAAGCGCTGCTGCACTGGCTGTATTGCAGGCTACCACAATCATTTTACACTGTTGTGCCAGCAAAAAGCGCGTAATTTCGGTGGAAAGGGAAACAATCGTTTGCGGGTCTTTGGGACCATAGGGGCAATTTGCACCATCGGCCACATAAATGGTTGATTCGTGTGGCAGCAACTTGACCATCTGCCGCCACACGGTCAGCCCACCCACCCCAGAATCGAACACACCAATTGGACGGTTGTCAATCATTGTTTATTTTGCGGCGGCCCGGCACGCCGCAACGAAGGCAGAAAAGATTTTCCGCGCGGCTTCTTCATCGTCTACCAATTCTTCTGGATGCCATTGTACCCCGCAGCAAAAAGGGTGTCCCGGCAAATCAATGGCTTCTGGCACACCATCTTGTGCGTAAGCGATGATCTGGTAGGGTTTTGGCGCGCTCTGAATAGCCTGATGGTGCAGGCTGTTCACGGCAATTGTTTCAGCCTGGATAATCTGCGCCAGTCGAGATTCTGGCTTCACTGTAACATGATGAGCCAGGTAATTTCTGGCATAGCCACCTTTGCGATACAAATAGTCGTGGCGGCTTGCGTCGGGCATTTCAGAATTAATATCCTGGCACAATGTTCCCCCGGCGGCCACCGTCATCACTTGCAGGCCACGACATATTCCCAACAATGGTTTGCTGCCTGCTGAAGCCCATCGCGCCAGTGTGATTTCTACCTGGTCGCGGTCGGTTTGAATACCTGCCGTGGCGGGATGGGGTGGTTGATTATACCAGGCAGGATCAACATCGCCGCCGCCGGTGAGCAAAATGCCATCCGCCATGGTATACAATTTTTGTAATTTCTCCTCATCCACTTGCACCGGAATGAGGAATGGCGCGCCTCCGGCATTGATAATCGCTGTAATGTAAGCGTTATTTTGCGAATTGACGGGCCGGTTGCCATAATAGCCGCTGGTGTCGTGTCGACATGGGACGCCGATGATGGGTGTATTGCTCATAAGTTTTATCAACCTCGATGAAAGATTAGCCAGGAATGTTAATGTTGCGCCGTGGCGTCTGCCCGTTCGATAGTTGCTGCATAAACGCCACGCAGCTCTGGCTCAATGAGCCTGCCAATGGCAATCATCACCTGGTCGGCGTATTCTTGCAACTGCGCCATTTTGTATGGGCCGGAAACTTGCGGCAAGTAGATGAGTCTTCCAATGTTTACGTGCAACCGCAGTCGCCGGAGACGCAGCAACGTCTGCAAAAAATCTCGCTGCCCAGATATGCCGATAGGTAGAATGGGAACGTTTGCTTTGGACGCCAGATATGCCACGCCGGGTTTGGCGCGCATCAGTCCGCCGGTTTTGCTGCGTGTGCCTTCGGGAGCCAGGCCCAGAATGCCGCCATTTTTCAAGACCTTCAACGAAGCCTGCAGCGCACGGCGATCAACTTCGCCGCGATGCACAAAAATTCCGCCCATTGTGCGCACAAACCAACCAACAAAAAATGCTTTTTCCCATTTTCTGGCCACAAAAACGGTAATTCTTTGCACCGGCAAAACTGCCAGCAGCACAACCGGGTCAATAAGAGCTAAATGATTCACGGCCAGGATAAACGGCCCTTTGCGTGGAAAATTCTCCAAGCCGGTCACCTTGATTTTGGCAATGATTTTGAAAAGTAGCTGAAAAGCAAGTTGCAATAGACGATACTTCTTCATACAATACCTCATTAATTTTGCAAATACGTTTATGGGGATTTTAATCCTTGTGCTTGCACTGCGTACCGGCTAACCTTAACATCAGCGGGGAGTGTAAGGTCAATTTGAAAGGGCGTGCGGGCGTGACTGCGCAACACGACCACATCCAACGCCGCCTGACGCGCGGCCACAACTTTGTTGGCGTCATCGTAAGCGGTCGCCACCAATTTGATGGATTCTGCACTGCTAAGACCGGCGTTTTCCAACTGGCCACTGATGCGGTAGCTCAATGGTCCCTGCTGCGCCACCGACACTTCAACCGGAGTTAGATCCAGGTAGTAGCGTGTTTCACCTTGCAGCGGCACCGCCGATACAGCAGAAACCTGATATTGGGCAAATGATGAGGGCGGGTCGTCAAACAACAGGGCAAAGGGCACGCTTTGCCCCGGCGATAAAATATCAAGCTGGGTGTACGCGGCTTTAGAAGCCAACAACGCCCCCTCGGCATCATACAAGTTTACCTCCACCACCATTTCAGACAGCGTTGTGCTGCCAGGGTTAACCATTTCCCCAAAACTCCACAAACTACCGGCCGGATTTTCCAGAAAATTTACCCCCTGTACCACCACTGGAAACGGCGTGGCGGTGGCGGTGGGCTGCGCGCCTGCCTCATCTTCTGGATTAGGGATGATTAGCACCTGGTCAATTTGCAGTGAGCGTGGATCGATAATCCCATTGGCAGTTTGAATAGCTTCGGCAGACACACCGTATGCAATGGCAATCCCCAACAACGTATCTCCCGCTTGCACCGTGTAAAGAATAGGGGTCGGTGTCATTGTGGGGGTGGGGGTGGGTGCAGGCGTAGCCGGGCGAGGGGTAGCCGTTGGCCGCGCCGTAACCGTGGGCAACAACGTCACGTTCAACGCTGAAGGAGGTGTATCTTGGGTAGCAATTGGAGAAGGTTCTGGAGTAATTAACTGTCCACAGGCTAAAATAGACGTCCCCAGTAATAGCAACAGTAACTTTTTCATAGGCGCTCATTATACCACAAGCACCCGTAAAATTTAGAAATTTACAAACAAAAATGAGATTCACATAATGTTGCCACACGGTCAATAATATGGTAAACTGATTATGGTATGTAGAAAATCGTTCCCATAATTACGGTAACACCATCTCACAACAGTGGGGAAGCTCTACTAAAGGAGTGGCTAATGAATGAAACAGTCCGCGGATTTCTAAACTTTCTGGAAACCGAAAAGGGATATTCAGACAATACCGTTGCTGCGTATCGCAACGACTTAACTCAGTTTTCCACTTACATAAAAGATCGTGTTGATGATAATTGGTCAGAGATTACCAGAACACACATTGATGATTACATTAGCCACCTCAAGGATAATCCCCAACAGACGTACTCTTCTTCAACCATTGCCCGAAAAGTGGCTGCGATAAAATCTTTCTTCCACTACCTTATTGCCGAGGGCACTATTCAAGCCGACCCAACCGCAACGCTGGATTCCCCAAAAGTAAAAAAGCGACTCCCCAAAGCCATCTCTGTGGAAGATATCAATAAACTACTTAAAGCAACGATCCTTAGCGACGCGCCCAAATCGCGCCGTGACCATGCAATGCTGGCGTTGCTGTACGCTTCTGGGATGCGCGTTACTGAATTGGTTTCACTCAACGTGGGCGACATTGATTTTGAAGAAGGAACCGTGTGCGTTAAAGGCAAGAAGAGCGGCATTAAAGAACGTTACATTCCCCTTACCGCAGATACGCTGGATGCCTTAAAAGTATATGTAGACTACGGGCGCCGGCAACTGCTGCACAACAACAAAGAAACGGCTCTGTTTCTAAACCATCGTGGACAGCGGCTCACCAGACAGGGGTCATGGCTTATTATCAAAAGATATGTGGAAGAAGTTGGTATTGAGGGCAAAGTAACACCGCACACGCTGCGGCATTCTTTTGCGGCCCACAAACTTAGCCACGGAAAATCATTGCAAGATCTTCAAAAATTATTGGGACATGCCAACATTTCAACCACGCAAGTCTACACCCACCTGGTTAAAGATTCCGAGACTAAGTAATTGCACGTTGTTTATGGTATCTATTAAGATTGGCGGCTGTGCCATATGTCGCCAATCTTTTAATGTGCGGATATTTCAGAAACTAAAAAACCGAAGATTGGAAATTACATTAATCTCTAATTGCAAGTTTGCTAAATGTAATGGATGGTACAAATGATGACAACATATACAATGCAAGATTTTGAAGAAGCGGCCAATTATATTCGGCAACAAACCGCACATCGCCCCGTTATCGCGCTGACATTAGGATCGGGCATGGGGCCGTTGGCCAACGAAATCAAAAATCCAACCGTTATTCCCTACCACACCATTCCCTATTTTGTGCAATCAACCGTTCAGGGACACGCCGGCCAAATGGTAATCGGCACGCTTCAGGGACACACGGTTTTGGCAATGCAAGGGCGTTTCCATTTTTACGAAGGACACTCAATGCAAACCGTAACCATGCCAATTCGTGTGCTAAAGCTACTGGGAATAGAAATTTTTATCGTCACAAACGCCGCCGGCGGGCTGAATCAATCATTCAACGTTGGTGACTTGATGCTCATTACGGACCACATTAATTTCACCGGAATGGCCGGGCACCATCCGCTCCGAGGGGTCAACTTCGACGACTTTGGCCCGCGTTTCCCGGATATGTCTACCCCTTACGACCTTGAGCTGCAAGAAATGGCGCGACACGCAGCACAGCAGGCAGGGTTTACCCTGCAAGAAGGCGTGTACGTGAATTTGTCCGGCCCCTCATTTGAAACTCCCGCCGAAATTCGCTTTTTGCAAATCATCGGCGGTGATGCCGTGGGCATGTCTACTGCACCCGAAGTGGTGGTGGCCCGCCATAGTGGCATTCGCGTATTGGGGATCAGCGGTATATCAAATGTGACCATTACCGATACCACCAGCAAGCGCAAAACCACGCATGAAGAAGTTTTGGAAGCCAGCCAGGTAATGGCGTCAAAACTCATCGCGCTGGTAAAGGGCGTTCTGGCAGAATTGGGAAAATAGCGGCTGGAGATTGGCGAGGGCAGCCCCAAAAAATTGAGAAGATGTCAAATTGTCCACCAATTGTATGATACCCGTAGGGTAATTGCTGTTAAATAATTTGCCACAACTTCCCACCCTTCGTATACTCTGCGTAACAAAGTAATTACCAAAAGGTTTGTGATTGCTCATGTCAATTCTGGTCAAATTCATTGCAGAAAATGTTTCGTGGTTGTACCTTATTTTGGCCGTGGTCGGTTTGTGGTTGTTGCGCGTGATGAGCATTGCTGCCACCGAGCGGAAACGCTCTATTTTTGCGCTTGAGCGAGAAAATGCCACCACACGTTTAAACCGGGCCATTATCAACCTGTTCTTTCTGTTTGTGTTGGCCGGAGGATTGTATTACGTTTCAACATCTTTAGTTAAGCAGCTTCCCTTGCCAGAAGAAACACCCACCCCAACATTGGTTGTTGAACTCCCCCCGACACCGACGCCACCGCCATTGCTGCCCACCCCAATTCCACAGCCCGCAGAAAGCCCTACCCCGGCAGATGCCGCCAATAATCCAGGTGCACCGCCAAACTGTCCCAATCCAGGCGCGCACATTACCCAACCGGGCAACGGAGCCGTGGTGTCGGGCGTCATTCAAATCGTCGGTGCGGCCAATATTGACAATATGGACTACTACAAAATTGAATTTCAGGCCCCCGGCGGCGACTGGAACTTCATTCAAAATTACACTGCCCCCGTACCTGACGGCCTGCTAGCTACCTGGAATACCGACACCGTTCCCCCTGGCGAGTACAGGTTTCGACTGGTTGTGGTAGATAAAACAGGGAACTACCCTGAACCCTGCGAAATCAAGTTATCGGTGCAACGATAACGCCCCGCCTACCTTACACAAAAAAGAGATTGGTTGCAACCAATCTCTTTTTCTCTGATGGAACAATTATGGCGTGCTATCAACATCTATGGATCATTGCTTTGCAAAAGTGGCACGTACAATTTATTGGTATATTCCTTTAGCATGCGCGTCATACTAAACTGTGGTGCAATTGTTTGCATTGCGTTGCGCATTATCTGCACCCACCCTTCGGGAATACCCTGGTCGTTACGGGTGTAAAATAGCGGAACAACTTTTTGTTCCAACAAATCGTACAGATAGTTGGCATCTCGATGGTCCTCTGGGTCTTCATTATTGCCAATAACCCAGCCGTTTTTGCCATTGTAGGCTTCTGGCCACCAGCCGTCACTGATGCTGAGATTGGGCACGCCGTTTAACCCCGCTTTTTGGCCACTTGTACCACTGGCTTCGTGCGGACGGCTCGGCGTGTTGAGCCACACATCCACACCAGAAACCAGATACCGCGCCACGTTGATGTCGTAATCTTCCACAAAAATAATATGACCCGCCAATCCGGCTTCAAATGAGCGATTATACACTTCGCGGATAAACGCTTTGCCCGGTTCGTCACGGGGATGGGCTTTGCCGGCGAAAATAAACTGCACGGGTCGTCCCGGCGTGTGGATGATCCGTTTCAGGCGTTCAACATCAGTGAACAACAGAGTGGCCCGCTTGTAGGTAGCAAATCGACGCGCAAAACCAATGGTGAGCGCATTATTATTGAGGAGTTGATAGGTTGCATCGAGCTGGCTCTGGTCAGCACCCAAACGGGCCAGACGAGAACGGGTGCGCATCCGCACAAAATTCAACATTCTAGCCCGTAATCGATTGCGTAGTTCCCACAATTGAGCATCGGGGAGCTGGCCCACAGCTTGCCACATGTCGGGGTCATCAATGTGCAATACCCAATCCTCATCAAAAATGTTGTCAAGCACATGTTTTAGCTCTGGAGCAAGCCAGCTTTCGGTGTGGACACCGTTGGTTACGTAGGTAATCGGCGTGTCTTCAATATTTTTTTCCGGCCATAGCCAATGCCACATCCGCCGGGAAACATCGCCGTGGAGCTTGCTTACACCGTTTCGCTTGTTTGAATGACGCAGCCCCAGTACAGTCATACTAAATGTTGGTCCCCAGCTCTGATCATGCCGCGCCAGTTCAAGGAATTGTTCTTTGGTAATCCCCAGCACATCCCAAAAACCAGCAAAGAATTTTTCAATCATAGGGAAGGGGAACGCATCGTGACCGGCAGCCACCGGCGTATGAGTGGTGAAAACCGAACTTGAACGCACCAACTCAACAGCTTCCACAAAACTCTTTCCTGCCGCCACATATTCTTTCATCCGTTCCAACACCAAAAAGGCAGAATGGCCCTCATTCATATGATAAATTTCGGGTTGAATGCCAAGTTTTCGTAGCGCGCGCACCCCGCCGATGCCCAGTACCATTTCTTGTGCCAGCCGCATTTCCTGATCGCCACCGTACAACCGCGCCGAAAGTTCCCGATCGCTGGGATTGTTGGGATGAATATCGGTATCCATCAAAAACAACGAGACATTGCCCACCTGAATGCGCCACACCTTAGCGTACACACGTCGCCCCGGCAGGCCCACAGAAACAACAACTTCTTTCCCCTTGGCGTCGAAGGCCGGTAAAGCGGGGACTTCCGTAAAGCGCACCTTTTGGTAAATGGCCTCCTGGGTGCCATCGCCGGTAATCACTTGCTTAAAATACCCCTGTGGATACAGGAATCCTATCCCCACCAGGGGCAGTCCCAAGTCGCTAGCTTCTTTGGTGTGGTCGCCAGATAAAATCCCCAGGCCGCCAGAATAGATGGGCAAACTTTCATGCAACCCAAATTCCGCGGAGAAATAAGCAATCTGTTTCTCCTTCAATTCTGAATAGGTCTGATTGTACCATGTTTTGTCGAAGACCTGGTACGCATCAAAATCAGCCAACACCCTGTGATAGGTGCGCAGAAAATCTGTATCTTGCGCCGCTTCGTCCAACGCCACCTGACGAACCTCGCGCAAAAATTTAACAGGATTGTGATACACTTCTTCCCACAGCTCAGCATCAATTTTTTGGTACAGCGCGCATGCCTCTGGATGCCAGCTCCACCACAAATTGTAAGCTAATTCCAGTAAACGTCTGATACGCTGGGGTAAGGGGGTAAATCCAGTGGCTAGTTGTATTGTATCCATACGTTCTCCTTTTTTGGTGCAAATCACAATATACTGGATTTTGGCGTTTTTTGAAATCCATGCGCATTTGTGATTGAAACGACTATTTTCGTTCTTTTTTGCCCCTGGGCGCAACAATACAATTTCCGCCAAACGCCAGCAATATATTTGGTTAAGCGCCGTTGCTATTAAGCGTGGATTGTAGGGCAAGCCCCCTAAATAGACAAACCGAGGTAAATGAAGTTTTTAGGTTTTCCCCATTCCCCCTGTATTTTTCCCTCCAAATGGGGGTAGGGGCAATCACTTCAGGTATTGCACAGCGGTTGAATTTAAGGTAAACTGTCTGGAATTATTGGACCCCTGAATTTTGATTGGAGTATGCAATGGACAGAGGAATTCCTGTTTTGGGCAACGAAGAGATTGAATTATATTTACGAACATATTATTCTCTTTTGCGTTCCAGTGGTGAGGTGCAGGTTCGCACGCTAGAAGAAACTCACTCTGGCATGAACTCTAGTTTGCATCAGGGAGCGAACAAGCCAGAGGTTGACTTGTCGGCGTTTGTGTACAGCGGGTTTCGCCTGCCCGCTTGCATTGGCAATATCCGGCTTGTTTTTCTGGGGCAATCCGCCGAAGTTTTTGCCCGGCGAGGGTACCCGAATATTGAAAGCTGGACCGTGGTGAAGGCACGCGCCCGGCGGCGAAAAATGTTTTACGACGGGCAGGAATCGCTGGCAGTATTCATCAATAGCATCTCTGATATTGACGACCTGGTACCGATGCTCACTACCTTTCAAATTGAATGGAATAAAATGCACTACATGCTTACCCGGTACGGTGTGGCAAAAAAGTCCAATCCCACCGCCGGTGATTATCAAACTGCTTTGGAGCTAGATGACCAGGACTTTGCCAAACTCAAGCGCTTGTGGGGCGACCAGCTACTCGCCACTTTGCAACAGGTGGCTCAGGAAGAAAAGCGCTTTGCGTTGCGTTTGCTGGCCGGCTCGCGCACCGATTACCGCCGTGCTACCCAGGGATGGTGGAAACACATTATGAACCACTGTGCCGTTCACGGCGTACATGATCGCCCAGTGTACTTTATTTCATCCAATATGCACAACCTACCCAATCTATTGACCAATTACGCTCACCTCATTCAAGATGAACTTTCTGACTATCTAAAGCGAGAAAACCCAGAAGATTTGTACAAAGAGTACAAACAACTTGTAACCACAAATCCTCCTGGGCACACCGAAAACCTGCTGTATTACACGCTGCGCAAATATCTGCACACCCCTGAAGGCAGACGCCACTATGAGCTGAGATTACAACATGAAATTGAACACGGCCTGCACAATGTCCGTCGTCCACAAAATTTAGATGTGGGCGTGCAAGTTGTTGAATTGGCAAAACTTTCGCCGCAATACTTCGACTCCAGAATCATTTTTCCCGACGCCGATTGGGACAGATTGCGCCAGAGCGATGCGCTCATTGTTAACGTAGATTATCCGCTGGGGATGGCAGCCTACCAAATATTATCGCAACTTTCGGCCAATGTAGGTGAGCTGAAAGGGGTTTACATTATGGGCAAAGCGGCAACGCTCAATGGTCGCGTGGGTGACGTGATGGTTCCCAATGTGGTGTACGATGAACACTCACGCAATACTTACCTTTTTAACAACTGCTTCAGCGCCGGCGACGTGGCCCCGTATCTAAGTTACGGCACAGTCATGGACAACCAGAAAACGGTTACAGTGCGCGGCACCTTCCTGCAAAATCGAGATTTTATGCACCTGTTTTACAAAGAGGGCTACACCGATATTGAAATGGAAAGCGGCCCGTACCTGAGCGCAATGTATGAAAATCTGTACCCCAAGCGTTACCCGGTTAATGAAATTGTCAAGCTTTTCTACAATTTACCATACGATTTGGGGATTTTGCACTACGCCTCTGATACACCGTACAGCAAGCGGCAATCTCTGCTTTCAAAAAGTTTACTCTACTTTGGGATGGACTCAACTTACGCCACGGCGGTTGCCATTGTACGGCGCGTGTTGCAAAACGAACTTGCTTAGTGGTTGGGAATTGATTACCCCAGTCTGGTGATCCCTACCCAAATTTGATACACACCAAATAATGCCAGCGCTGCCGCCGAAACAATGCCCAGCGCTCGTGTCGCTCGTTGACCCAAATGTCTGGTCGTAGCAAACACCACAATTAACGCCGCAAACCCGCCGATGAGCGTGCCATAAAATCCCAGCACAAAACTCAAGCCCAGTTGCGGCGCTTGCCGCCACCCCTCCAGCAGAATTGGCCCGGCAACCACCCCCCAAAAAATGTACGGGTTGGGGTTAAGGCCGTTCATCAGCGCGGCCTTAAACAGGCTCTGCCGCATTGAGTGCGCCGCAGGTACTGGCACTACTGCATTCAATGTTTGCGCCGTAGAGAATGCACCTTTAGACAAATAAAGAATAAAGATTCCCCCAGAGATTCGGAGGCCAATCAGAAACCAGACCGGGGTTTGCGTGAGTACCAGCAACACCAGCGCTACAATCGGCCCGTCACTTAAAAGTGGCGCCAGCGATGCGGGAAGGGTTCGCTTCCAGCCGTTTTGCAATGATTGCGACAACAAAAACGCCTGGAACGGCCCCGGACTTAAAGCAGCGTAAAACCCCAACGACAATCCGGTTAAAAGATACCCAAACACAAATGAACCTCACACGTTAAAATCAGGAACCAGTACTGGATTTAAATACTAGCGGCAGAAACACCTTGTTTGGCCCACCCCACGACCCCCCAGCGCTCACCTCATCAAGACAAAACACCGTGCTACCGCCCCCATTCTCCTGCACCGCAAATCGAACCCCCAAATCGCCGCTGTACACGTCATCCTGGGGAAGCAAAAATGTACCAGCGCCGCCGCCAAAGTTGCCTGTGCCAGACGTGGGAGAACGTTGGAGGGTTAAAGGCAAGTATGCGTGCTGCCATCCCGCCGTATTCTGGGTGAAAGAAAGGGGTAAGGTGGTGGTAAACGTGTCTGGGCCAAAAATACCGGCGGTGAGCGTATCGTTGCCATCGCTGCCATCTACCCGATACCAGAAAGATAACACCGGACGGTACACCTCGCTGACCACCGCAGAGGCCGTGAGCGTGGCAGTTTGAGAAATGCACAAGCTGTAATCACCGCTCCGATGTCCCCCCGCAACCAGATTCGCCGTCGGCGCGGGGAGCGTGTGCGCCCAACCATCCAGCGTCCCCTCAAAATCACCGTTGCCGATAAAATCATCTGGGGGGCGCAGGGTGATGGTCAACGCGGCGGTGTTGGTGGCAGGGACTGTAACCCAGATCGGCTGTGGCGCAGACCATCCGCTAGAGACGGTGGCGGTAATGCCAAACGTACCTGCCCCCGTGAGCAGGCTGTAAACGCCACCCCCCACAGAAGTGGTGGTCGTCATTGTTCCACTAACGGCAACGGTTGCGCCGGCAATGCCATCTTCTCGATTCGTCAACACCGCCCCTTGAACGACCCCGCCGCCGGTAAACCGTTGCTCCGTCCAGGGGCCGGCCACTTCATACGAACTGGAAGCGTCTTGCTCATGCCATGTCCTGGCCCTCACAACATATTCAACCCCCGGCTCTACGGGAATAGTTGTATGATCGTTGAGGCTGGGCGAGGTGAGAACATCAAAAATCTGGAGGTCCGTCCAGGTGGGGTCGGTTGCTTTGCGGTATTGTGCTTCGTATGCAAAAAGATGGAATTCTGACGCGGGCGAACCGCTCCACGTGGCCAAAATCTCATTTGCTCCCGTGGGAGCGAGGGTCAGGGTGGTAACAGGCGCAACATCCATAAACGTATCATCGACCCATACCTGATTGATAGAAATGCCGTCTGTAACATCCTCGATACTTCTGACGCGCACAAAAACCGTCACCGTGGTAGACATTGCCGTTGCGCCCACACTGGGATAAAACCAGGTGTATTTTTTGCCAGAGCCGGGATCCCCAAATGCGGCGTGAGGCTCCTCTGGACTCCAAATAACATTCGGGCCGGTTGGGTCTGTGCCGCCATAGGGGTCAATCCCCACACTGCGTAACATTTTGCCGGTTGCCGGATCCGTTCTACTGGTCGTGTAAAATGCCTGCACAATCCCCGCCGAAAAGCCATATACAGCGCCAATGTTTACCCCAGGAACTTGCTGATAGATGCCGGCGTCAAACTTTTTGTTTGAAACCCATGCCTGGGCATCTCCTCCCCGGCTCTCTGTATAAGCCTGGCTAAGGTTATACAGACATTGCGCGAGTGTTCCCCAATCACTAGCGCTAAAAAAGCGCAACTTACTTGTTGAGATGATCTCAAATCCGTTCCAGCTATGGGCCACTTCCGTATCCCATATTTGATTGCCACAACTTTTGGCCGTGCCCGCGCCGTTATAGGGGTCAAAAGGTGGCTCCAGATGAGCATTACTCATCAAATTTGCCGCCCCAACCACCAGTGGCAGTAATAATATCCCAATGCTCAAACTCGCCAGGGCTATTGCCAATCGTCTTGATTTTTGCACAATGACCTCCCAAAGAAATTTAGAGAAGTGTCAGCATTACAACGCTAAATAGCATAACATACTTACAAACTTGCAACAAGTGTTGCCTCGCCGTTGGTACGGCTGTTGCACCTGTGCCCTTTGGGTAAAGTAGATTTTAAGGTTTCAGCAAATTGTTACTTTTCCCCCATCCCCCTGTATCCCCCCTTCTCCACCGGGGGAAGGGGCCAAAGAAACAGTTTCAAATTTCAGGCAGATTTGATGATCGCATCCTGAGGTGCGCGGAACAATGGTAGCGCGCGTAGCGAAGGGTGCGGATGGAGCACCGACTTTTAGCAAGCCCGCGCCCTTCGCTACGGCTTTCACTCCGTTCAAGCCTACTCAGGATGCTGGATTCGGATATTCGCCTAAAAACTGAAACGTACTCGTCGCACCCTATTTGGTTGCGGCTCTGGCACGCTATGCTATAATACGTTAATTCTAAGTTGGTGATCCTAATGATTGATCCGACTGATATTCGATTAGATGATATTGTAAAAATGCGTAAGCTGCACCCGTGTGGGGGAAATGAGTGGCAGGTAGTTCGCTTGGGTACAGACATCGGCATTAAATGTTTAACGTGCGGACGGAAGGTGTACCTGCCGCGAAGCCGCTTTGCCAAACAGGCAAAGCGAATTGTATCTAGAGGGCCAGACAACCCGGCAATGGTACAGGGTTACAACTAACAGGTATGAAAAAACGAATATTATTTTTAATCTCAGATACAGGCGGCGGACACCGGGCTGCCGCCCAAGCGATAGACGAGGCCATCCATTACCTTTACCCCAACATATACAACACCTTCATCGAAGATTTGTGGAAACAGCACACACCCTGGCCAGTGAACAAAATCCCCAACGCCTACCCGTGGATGGCTGGCCCCGGTGTACCGATGTGGAAACTGTTGTGGACCATTTCAACAACGGTTAAACCGCACAAAATCGTATTCCCCAGCGTGTCGCCGGTGCTGCAGCGACAAATTACTCACTATTTTAAAGAAATTCAACCAGATTTGATTATTTCCGTCCACCCATTGATGAACCATTTGGGCGTAAAGCTACGCAACAAAGCAGGGTTAGAGCACGTTCCGTTTGTCACCACCGTTACTGATATGGTGAGTGTACACCCAACGTGGATTTGTCCAGATGTAACGTTGTGCACCGTGCCCACCGAGCCGGCCCGCCAATTAGCAATCCATTGGGGGATGTCGCCGCAGCAGGTAGTTGTGACGGGACAACCGGTGGGATTAAAATTTGCGGGGATGTCTGCCAATAAACTTGCCCTCAAGCAAAAGCTGGGTTTGATCCCCACACGCAAAGCAGTACTCATCGTCGGCGGTGGCGACGGCGTTGGCCCGGTATTTGAGATTGTCCGCGCCATTGCCAAAACAGATGTGCAAACGCAACTGATGGTCGTTGCGGGGAGAAACAACTCATTAAAACAACGATTGAAATCTGCAGATTGGAATATCCCAGTTCAAATTTATGGTTTTGTGAATAATATGCCAGAGCTGATGGGCGCGGCTGATATTTTAGTAACCAAAGCCGGCCCCGGCACAATAAGCGAAGCGTTTATCGCCGGGCTGCCCCTCATTCTGTATGGGTATATCCCCGGCCAAGAAACGGGCAACGTTACCTACGTGCAAGAACACCAAGCCGGCTTGCTGGCCCAAGATCCGCAAGAAATTGCTAGTTTGATTGGCAAGTGGCTGAAACCTGATGCTCCCTTCTTAAAACAACTCATGCACAACGCCGCCGCACTGGCAAAACCAGAGGCTGCGCTTGACATTGCCAAAAAAGTGTGCGAATTGATTTAACAGGATTGATTGGCTATGGTACAATCGATTTTACGATGTTCCATTTGCTGCGTTCAATCCAGGCATCTATTCAGGCAAGATGGCATTTAACCCAAAGACGTTTTCAATTTTTTCCCATCCGGCCCCATTCAGCCCCAGGTGAGGGTTTCCCTATGACTTTCAAATACCCAAAACAGTCCTGGCGAGCAACGCTGATATTTTACATTGTTTTGCTGCTGGTTGTAATTATATTAGATTGGCAAAACCATATCTTGCTGCTGGCGCATCTGGGAACTCAAATAGGACTCATTACCCTGGGCATCATAGCACTGGCACTCATTGGTCACAAGTTCCCAGATTTAACTGCGCCGCGCGGCGTGCTGCTGGCGTTTGGTATAGGTGTGTTAACCATTATTCCGGGGGTGCTGCTGGCACTTAATCCCCCCGGCGATTTTTGGTCACAATATTTTACAATTGGCTTCAGCATGGCCGCCGGAAGTTTTTTGGGTTTTTTATTCATTAAACTCACCAGAAACTTGGGCTAATCTGTATTTGTACAGTTTAGCAAGGTAAACAAGATGAATATACAAGAAAAGGTCAGATGTAGTGTAGGAATTACCGCCCATAACGAAGAGGCAAACATCGCTCAAATACTGAATGCAATGATGACCCAACGATTATTCCAGGTAGAAATCACCGAAATCATTGTGGTTGCCTCCGGTTGCACCGACAGAACAATAGAAATTGTCCAGGAGTGCCAAAAGAAAGACGATCGCCTTCAATTGTACGTGCAAGAGAAACGTGAAGGCAAGACCAGTGCCATCAACGTGTTTTTGGCACACGCCACAGAAGCCATTTGCGTCCTGGAAAGTGGAGACACTGTTCCGCATGAAGACGCCATTGAAAACATGGTCAGAATGTTCGTCGACCCGGCTGTGGGAATGACCGGCGCACACAAAGTTCCGGTGAACACCCCCGACCACGTGGTGGGGTATCTATCGCACCTGCGATTGAACCTGGAACACCAACTGTGCCTGGAGATTCCGCGTCTGGGCGAACTGATTGCTTTTCGCAAGGTGTTTGACGCTATCCCGCCAGACGTGGCGATGGATGAGGCCTTTGTCGAAGCGCTGGTCATTCGACGGGGGCTACAGGTACGCTACGCCCCTGACGCGGTGGTCTTTAATATGGGCCCAGAAACTGTCGGTGATTTTATTAAGCAACGACGGCGCAACCACGCCGGCCATCTTTATTTGAAAGATAAATATGGGTACCAGGTTTCTAGCTTAAACTCCGCTAAAGTAGCCCAACTTGCCTTCTCTGAGGTTTGGGGGGCATTGCGTCTAATTTGGACCTTGTTTGCCCTGGCAGTATTAGAACTTTACTCCCGCATCCTCGGCTGGTGGGATTATCGCGTACACAAACGAACCCACGTGGTATGGGATATTGCCTGGACAACAAAAGAAGTCAAACGCCCGGTAGATGCACAGGGCATCAATATCACATCACCGCACCTTCCAGCCAAACGGGATTGACATGACCAAAGACCGACTGACAACGGCCCTCAAAGTTTTCGTCAGTGTAGGGTTGCTGGCATATCTTTTGTTTCGCTTTCTGTCTGACCCCAATGATAGGGCGCTTTTGCTAGCTACCCTGACCACGGCCAATTACTGGTATTTAATACTGGCACTGATTTTTTTTGTACTGGCAATTGTAAATGCTTCGCTTAAATGGTACATCTTGCTGCGAGCGCAGGGTGTGCCTATTCCATTGAGTGCATTGATCAACTACACATTTGTTGGATTCTTTTTTAACAATTTTTTGCCTGCCAACGTGGGCGGCGACATAATGCGTGGCTATGGCGTAGCTCGCTACACAGAACGCAGTGCCGACGCCGCTGTCTCGGTGGTGGTAGACCGCATTATTGGCCTGATGGCATTTATGTTCACGGCGGTGATAGCCGCCCTTGTTGCCGTCTATTTGGTGAGCAACAATCTCTTGGGCAGCACTGTTTCGGCAAACGATTCGTTGGTGCAAAACCTCACGCAGGTGGAATGGCTGGCAATTGCCGGGATGGTTGTTGTCGCAGGCGGCTTTTCCGTAATGCTGAGTTATCGTCTGCGCAACCTGATCGGCATTTTATTCACCGTCCGTTTCTTGAAACCGCTCGCACCGTTTTATCAGCAAATTTCCAGCGCCTTTGGCGCATACCGACATCAATACAGCGCCCTACTACTGGCGTTCACCGTGGGCGTGGGGACTGTGCTGCTCACCGGATTGGTAGACCTGGCAATTGTGGCTGGCTTAAACGGGGCCATTCCGGCTCCGTACATTTTTCTATTTAACCCAATCATCGCCGTATTGCTCATTGTCCCCATCAGTATCGGCGGATTGGGAACCGGATCGCTGCTGTACGTATATTTTTACGGATTGGTCGGTGTGCCACAAACGCTATCATTTGCTCTTTCACTGATTAAACAGGCAGTGATATATTTGGGCAGCTTACCCGGCGGCGCACTCTGGCTGCAAAAGCAACAAACACAAAGGCAAATAGATTTATGACCAGGCAAATTATAATTGCCGGCGCCGGGCCGGCGGGATTGATGGCAGGCATTACTCTTGCCAAACATGGCCACAAAGTGATTGTCCACGAGCAGCGCAAGGAGTGCGGCGCACGTTTTAAAGGCGATTTGCAAGGGCTAGAAAACTGGACCTCGGGAACAGACGTCCTCGACGAGCTGCGTTCCCTCGGATTACTCCTGAATTTTGACCTTTCCCCCTTTACCCGGTTGACCGGCGTTGATGATCGTCTGAATACCACACACTTTCAAGCTAAACAACCACTCTTCTACCTGGTGAAGCGCGGCCCCTTCCCCGGCACACTGGATATTGGGTTAAAAGAACAGGCGTTGGACGCCGGCGTGGACATTCGATTTGAATCCCCCATCGCTGAAACAGAGGCCGACATTGTAGCCTCTGGGCCGCAATCAAACGCAATCTACGCCGTAGATACCGGCATCGTTTTTGAAACAGATCTGCCAGACGTCGCCTACGGATTGCTGGATAATCGAAAATCTTATCTGGGCTACTCATATCTGCTGGTTACGGGGGGATACGGATGTATTGCTACCGTCCTGTTCGATAATTACCCCGACATTCATCGTCAATTTGAGTTGGTGAAACAATCGTTCATTGACCTCACCGGCGTAACCATTAAAAACCCGCGCCCGATGGGTGGGTTTGGAACCTTTGCCCACAACGGACAATACGTGCGCAACAACCGGCTGTATGTTGGCGAGGCCGCCGGGTTGCAAGATTTGTTATGGGGATTTGGTATTCGCTATGCGCTGCGCTCTGGGTATCTGGCAGCAAAATGCTTGTTGGAAAACAAAGATTACACCCGGGCAATACAAGCAACAATTGGCGCCCATCTGCGAGCATCGGTGGTGAATAGGTTCGTATGGGAACACCTGGGAAATCGCGGCTATGCCCTGTTTATGAAGCTGGGCAAACGTAATAAAGACCCGCGTCACTTTTTGTTCAACTTCTTCCGATATTCACGGTTAAGGCAAATGGCATTCCCGCTAGCCCTGTGGAATTTGAGACGTCGCCATAGCCCTTTAATGTACTAACTTGTAGTGGAGGACCGATGAACCAGTATATCCAGATGCTCAGAATGGTGAGCCGTACCTTTACCCTATCCATTGAACAGCTACCGCAAATACTCCGAGATTCGATTACGCTGGCCTATCTTCTACTGCGGGTATCAGATTATCTTGAAGATAATGAGACAATGACTGTACCGCGCAAGGTCACTTTACTACAATTGTGGGATAAAATTTTGGCCGGCCAAAAACCGGTGCGAGAATTGGTTGATGAAGTAGCCAATTTAGACGAAAGCGACCCGGAAGTGTACGTGACGCAACACGCCGATAGCTTGCTAGACTTTTTGCACACCCTCCCCACCGATCTGCAACAACATATTATCCAGCGCGTAAAACGCACCACGCTGGGAATGGCGCGGTGGCAGGAGCATGGACCGTATGTGGAAGATGAGGCAGCCCTGGACGATTATATGCACCAGGTAGCGGGTCGAGTAGGGTATTTGCTCACCGACATTTTTGCCTGGTATTCGCCGGTCATTCGCAAACGCAAAGAGGAATTAATGCCCCTTTCCAGAGAATACGGGCTGGCGTTGCAAACTGTAAATATTATTCGGGGGATGCGCAAAGATTATGAGCGGGGCTGGGTATTTGTGCCACAAACATTTTTGGAACAGGTTGGCGTTACCCCCGACCAACTATTTGCGCCGGAATATGAAGATAAAGCCATCCAGGTAGTAAACCTCTTGGCCCAAAAGGCAGAACGTCACTTGCGACACGGACTGGAATATATTGCCGCATTTCCCATTCACCAGCACCGCATTCGCCTGGCATGTATGTGGCCTCTGTTTTTTGCAGCCAAAACATTGGCCCTCAGTCAAAACAACATCAATGTATTGCTCAATGAAGTTAAAATGACCCGCCACGACGTAACCCATATTATGCGCCAAACCACGTTGATGGGGTGGTCGAACCGGTGGCTAAACCGATATTACGAATCATTGAGCCACGCCGTGCGCTGAACCGACATCTCTGGCCGGCTGGACGGTCTACTCACCGGCCAGCCATATCCGATACCCTTCCAACTCTTCTTCTGAGACCGGAACCTGTTTAATGAACACCGGCTCATCTTCCCAAAATCCATCTTTTGCCAGCGGAAAATGACCAATGCCGAGGCTCGTCATATCGTTCATGTCAATGTCCCATATCAGCGTTGCCAGGTCAATATCGGTGGGACGCTGGCTAAACCGGTTGCGATACATCCGCAAATGAACGATAAAATCATCCAGTGCCAGAATTTTCACCACCTGGAAAAATCCCTCTCTGACAACAGAATACAATCCACCCACCATTAAGTCTGTCATACCGATGCCCCGCCATCCACGCAAATAACCTGCCCGCTCACAAAGCGAGCGGCATCGCTGCACAGAAACAGCGCCATTGCTGCCACGTCTTCCGGCTCTCCCCAGCGAATATCATCACCGGTGTGCTGCCAGTCTTCGGTGAGGGCGGTTTTGATGTAGCCGGGACAAATAGCGTTCACCCGAATATTGTACGCCGCCAATTCGCGGGCGGCGTCGCGGGTGAACTGCGCCACCGCCGCCTTGCTGGCAGAAACGGCGGTGTACCCCGTCCGGTGGGGAGGATAGCCGGGTGAACTCCCAAGATTCACAATCGCGCCGCTGCCAGTTTCTTTCATCACGCGTCCGGCAATCTGGGTACACAAAAAGGTGCCCTTCATATTCACCTCGAAGGTGCGCATCCATTCCCATTCACCCTGTTTCAGCAGCGAATCTTCCGGCTCGATGCCGGCGCTGTTCACCAGAATATCCACTCGCTCCCACGCTGCAATTACCTCCTGAAACATCGTTTGCACCATCATTTTATTATCTGCTGAACCATGGAAGGGAATGACGCTGCCTCCCTGCGCGGTGATGATCCCGCTGGTAGTGCGGACGGCGTTGGGGTTGATGTCATTGACGCACACGTTTGCCCCGTGCGCCGCCAGCATCAGCGCAATTGCTTTGCCTATACCCCGCCCTGCCCCGGTGACGATGGCAATTTTATCTTTCAAATCAAGTTGAATGCTCATGACACGCTATTCACTCCATTTACCCATTGCAAAATAGTTGACGTCCATTAGCTTTAAACAATGTACGGTGTGCTGGCCCCTGTTTTGGCCATTCCTTCCGGATCAATCGCCACATCAATGCAGGCCGGTTTGCCACTGGCAAAGGCGCGGGCCAGCGCCGCTTCAATGTCGGGGGTATTTTCTACATGCTCGCCGTAACCGCCCATTGCTGCAACGATTTTGTCGTAGCGCGTTGCCGCCAGCGAGGTGGCAACAGCCCGGTCTTTGCCCACCATTTGGATTTGCGGCCCGCGGATCTGTCCCCACCCGGCATCGTTACCTACAATACTAACGATGGGCAGCTTAAAACGCACGGCAGTATCGAACTCAAAACCGTTCAATCCAAATGAACCATCGCCACTGATAATGAGGACTTTCTTGTTTGGGAAAAGGTGTTTGGCGGCAATAGCAAATGGCACACCTACCCCCAGACAGCCCATTGGGCCGGGGTCTAGCCACTGACCGGGGCGTGTCAGGTTAATGATTTTGGCGCTGGCACCCACAATATCGCCCCCGTCGCCAATGATGATGGTGTCTTCATCAATAAAATTATTCACTGCCGCCCCAAATCGAAAATGATTAATGGGCGAATCGTCTAACGCCTGCCAGGTTTCAAGTTTGGCAACTTTCTCCCCTTCAATCTCTTGCATTTGGCTGAGCCAATCATCAAAGCGCACGCCTTGCAATCCGGCTGATAGCCCTTGCAGCACTAACCGCGCATTGGCAGTTACAGCCACGTCTGCCTGCCGATTGTGGTTCAATTCAGCGGGGTCGTTTTCAATTTGAATGAGTTTGCTGGCGGGATTCCAGTTGCGCCCGTACTTCAGCCGAAAATCAAGCGGCGTACCAATGAGTAGCACCAGGTCGGCCTCTTTCAGCGCTGCAGAGCGGGAAGCCTTGAAGCAATTAGGGTGGGTCATGGGCAAGGTTCCGCGCCCCGCGCCATTGGTAAAAACAGGGATGCCGGTTTGCTCGGAGAGAGATTGCAACGCAGCCGCTGCATCATCCCAATACACTTGCGTTCCGGCGATGATAACTGGCTTGCGGGCCGATTGGATGAGGGCAAGCATGCGGGTCAGGTCGCCCGGTGCTGGTTCCAGGGGAGCAATTTCCACCCTGGGCATTATTTTTGGCGGGTCAACCGCGTTAAACAACACATCGAAGGGGAGTTCAATAAACACGGGACCGGGGCGCCCCTTGAGGGCTGTGCGGAACGCTTCGGCCATTAGTTCTGGGATGCGGGCAGTATCGATGATGGTGAAACTGGCTTTGGTGAAAGTTTTGAACATCTCCACTTGCGGCATTTCTTGCAGTGCGCCCATCCCTTTGGTGCTGAGCGGGGCCGCGCCGCCAAGCAACACCAGCGGGCTGCGTGCCTGGTAGGCGTTGGCAATGCCGGTCACGGCATCGGTAACGCCGGGGCCGGCCGTAACAGCTGCCACACCGATATTACGGGTGAGCCGGGCGTGAGCGTCTGCGGCGTGGGCGGCAGCCTGCTCGTGCCGCATATCGATCACAGCAATGTTATTATTCAAACACCCTTCGTAAATGGGAGCAATGTGTCCCCCACACAGGGTGTAGAGCGTATTTACGCCCTGCGCCGCCAGCGCGCGGGCAACTAATTCGCCGCCATGTGTGAACATCGAAACCTCCTTGATCCAATCAATGATTTAGTAGGATTAGCGACTGGTTATTGAAAAGTGTGTCTTCAACACCTGTCGTTAATCTCCACTTTCTTTCAGTTGTCGCAAAAACGTCTTGTCTACCTCGGTAAGCGGGGCGGTTTCCAGCAAATCGGGGCGATGTTTGAGCGTGCGCAATAGCGCCTGCTGCCGCCGCCACGCCGCCACTTTGCCATGATTGCCGGACAGTAAAATCTCTGGCACGCCGTGCCCTCTAAATTCTGGTGGACGGGTGTAGTGGGGATATTCCAGCAGGCCGGTGGCGTGCGAATCGTTTGTGGCGGCGTTGGGATCGCCCAACACGCCGGGAATCTGGCGTATCAGGGCATCAACAATCACCATTGCCGGGATTTCGCCCCCGGAGAGAACATAATCGCCAATGGAGATTTGGTCTGTTGCCAAATATTGCACCACCCGTTCATCAACCCCTTCGTAACGCCCACAGATAAACATCAGGCGGGGGTATTGCATCAATTCTTGCGCTACCTGCTGGGTAAACACCCGTCCCTGAGGACTGAGCAGGATAATGGGCGGACGGCCAGCCGCCACGTTGGCAGTGTAGCCAGAATCAGGAACCTCATAATCCAGCACCCCCTCTACCGCGTAAAAGATGGGGTCTGGTTTCATAATCATCCCTCCCCCACCGCCGTAGGGCGTGTCATCGGTCATATGGTGTTTGTCGCGGGCATAATCGCGGATGTTGTGCAATGCAATCTGCGCCAGCCCCATTGCTTGGGCGCGCTGAACAATGCTGTGGCCAAAAACACCCTCAAACATCTCTGGGAATAACGTAAAAATATCAAACTGCATTCAAAAACCTCCCCGTAAATTTTAACACAGGGAATAGAATTGCGAAAACATTTGCTCAAGTTGCTTGATCATGCTATAATGAGCGCTGGTGGAATAAACGCAAGCTTATCCAGGACACTAGGGGCCCCAATGGACAAGCTCTGTTGGTCGCCCGACGGATAGAGAAAGGAAAAACTGTGTCACTTGCAAAAGAACAAAAACAACAGATTATTCAAGAGTTTCAATTGGCAGAAGGTGATACCGGTTCACCAGAAGTACAGATTGCACTGCTCACCCATCGCATTAATGGGTTGATTGAGCACCTAAAACAGCACAAACACGATGAAGGCTCTCGGCGTGGCCTGTTGAAATTGGTGGGCCAACGTCGTCGATTGCTGGCATACCTGAGCCGCAAAGATTACCAACGGTATAAATTGCTGTTACCGCGGCTTGGTCTGCGCAAGTAAGTTTTTATGATAATACGGATGTTGTAGCAACAAGGCAAGTACACGCGGGAACCCCAAAGCGTTCCTCGTTGCTTGCTTTTTTGTTTGGGGACCCAATTATTGATCCCACATTCATTCACCTGGGCACGGACTGGCATTGGGAAGAGGCTCAAACGTTAGTTTGGGACTGTTCCCAGTTCCAGACCCCCCAGGTAGCAACCTACACACTGGAGGATTTTTTTATTATGTCTGCACCAAAAGGTCAAGTATTTACGGCCAGGTTAGGCCCCGATGAGATTTCTTTTGAAACAGGGCGCGTTGCCCAACTGGCAGGCGGAGCGGTTTTAGTCCGTTCCGGCGATTCTGTGCTGCTGGTTACGGCAACAGCCAGCAAACATGTGCGCGAAGGCATAGACTTTTTACCCCTTAGCGTTGATTACGAAGAGAAATTGTACGCCGCCGGGCGCATTCCCGGCAGCTTCTTCCGCCGCGAAGGTCGCCCCAGCGAAGAGGCCATCTTGATTTGTCGCCTGGTTGACCGCCCAATTCGTCCTCTGTTCGACAAATCTATTCGCAATGAAGTTCAAGTGGTCGTCACCGCCCTTTCTTCCGATGATGAAAAACATCTGGACATTATGGCAATCAACGGAACCAGCGCCGCATTGATGATTAGCGACATCCCCTGGGCCGGCCCCGTCGGCGCGGTGAGAATGGGCTGGATTGACGATGAGCTGGTCGTCAACCCATCCATCCCAGAAATGAGGAATAGCAAACTAGATTTGCGTGTCGCCGGTACAAAAGACGCCGTGCTGATGGTCGAAGCCGGCGCGAATGAAGTACCGGAAGACGTAATTTTGGCAGCGCTGCAAATGGCCCACGAAGCCATTCAAGATGTTATTGCGGTGCAAGAAGAAATGAAAGCCCAGATAGGAAAAACAAAACGCAACCTGAGTACGCCGGCCGTAGACCCCGCCATTCAAGAAAAAGTAGAAGCCTGGCTGGAGGATAAAGTTGCGGCGGTGCTGGATACCACAGTTGACAAAACTGAAATCAACCGGCGCAAAGACGAAATAACCGAAACGCTGCTCGCTGCTTTTGCTGATGACGAAACAATGGAACCGGCCCATCTGGTTAACGCCTTTAGCACCTATTACAAACGATTGGTGCGCGCCCGAATATTGCAAGAAGGCATTCGCCCCGATGGGCGGCAAACCACCGAAATTCGGCCCATTTGGGGTGACGTGGGGATACTCCCCCGCGTGCACGGCAGCGCCATCTTCACGCGCGGTGAAACGCAGGTGATGAGCATTGTGACATTGGGCACTCCCGGCGAAGAACAACGACTGGACACCCTCGGCCCGCGAGACACCAAACGCTACCTGCACCACTACAACTTCCCACCCTATTCCGTCGGTGAAACCGGGCGCATTGGCGGCACAAAACGCCGCGAAACCGGCCACGGCGCACTGGCAGAGCGCGCCCTGCTGCCGGTCATCCCCCCCGAAGAAGAATTCTCTTACACCCTGCGCGTTGTTTCAGAAGTGATGAGTTCCAACGGCTCAACCTCAATGGCAAGCGTGTGCGGCAGCACAATGAGCTTGATGGACGCCGGCGTGCCCATTAAAAAACCGGTTGCCGGTATTGCAATGGGCCTGATCACCGACCCGGAAAATGATAACTTCGTGGTTCTGTCTGACATTCAGGGGGTTGAAGATGCCCTGGGCGACATGGACTTCAAAGTTGCCGGAACGCGCGATGGGATAACCGCCTTGCAAATGGACATTAAAATCAAAGGCATTCCCTGGGTGGTGTTCAAAAAAGCATTGACTCAGGCCAAGGACGGCCGCTTCCACATCCTCAACATTATGGAAGACGTCATTGCAGAGCCGCGTCCCGAACTTTCGGAATATGCACCCCGTATTCTCACCATCCACATTAACCCGGAGAAAATTGGCAAGGTGATTGGGCCGGGCGGCAAAATGATTCGCGCCATTCAAGACGAAACCGGTGCCAAAATTGAAATCAACGACGAAGGTATGGTTTTCATCGCCACCAATAACCAAGAAAGTGCGCTCATAGCTCAAACCAAAATTGAAAGCCTCACCACCGAGCCGGAAGTTGGCGGCATTTATACCGGCACGGTAGTGCGCGTAACTGACTTCGGCGCGTTTGTTGAAATTCTCCCCGGCACCGACGGAATGGTACACATTTCACAATTGGCCGATTACCGCGTGAACAGCGTCAGCGACGTGGTTAAAGTAGGGGATGAAATTATGGTGATGGTTACCAACATTAGCCCTGAAGGCAAAATTCGCCTGTCGCGGCAAGCCGTGTTGGAAGGCTGGACCGCGGAAGAAGCTCGCGCTCACGATAAAGGTGGCAGCCGCAGCAGCGGGCGTCGAGGGCGCAGTGGTGGTAATGACCGTCGTCGCAGCGGCGGTGGCGGTAGCCGCTACTCCCGGTAAAACAGAATCGTCCAACGCATTCAATCCAAAGGCGCTCTGAAAAAAGAGCGCCTTTTTTAGTCTTGTGCTTGGCAGAATTTTTAAGAAAGAGTACACTATACCTGTGCTGCGAGTGATGCAGCCTGAAACCCAAATACAATTATACACGCAAAAACGGCGTAGGATGAGGTTGAATACAAATGACAGAAATTGAATTTCCTGACGCATCTGAAAAGACAGATACCCGCCCCACACAAGCAACCACAAGAGAAACAATGAAAGATGAAACCGGGTTTCCCCTACCCCCATTTTATGAACCAACCGGGAGCGCAGAAAACAATACGCCAGCAACACGTTCAATAGGCAAGCGTATCGCTGGGACAATCAAAGAAACGTTAGAAACAATCATTCCGGCAATTGTAATTGCGCTGTTGATTAACTTATTTTTGGCGCAGGCCACGCGCGTTTACGGCCAAAGTATGGAACCCAACCTGCATACCGATCAACGATTAGTGGTAGAGAAAGTAAGCTACAAATTCCATGCACCCCAGCGTGACGATATTGTGGTGCTAAAAGTAAGAACTGACGCGAAAGAACTTCTGATAAAACGTGTCATTGGACTGCCAGGCGAAACCATTGAAATCAGAGATGGACACGTATTTATAGATGGCACGATGTTCAACGAACCTTACCTGACCCAGCCCACACGCGGGCATTACGGCCCTATTGTTGTGCCCCCACTGCACATTTTTGTTTTGGGCGATAATCGCAACGCCTCAAATGATTCGCGCGCATTCGGGCCAATCCCAATGGAAAATATCATTGGACGGGCATGGGTCTCCTATTGGCCCATAGAAGATGTGGGACTCATCCACTGAAACAGAACGTAAAACAATCAAAAAGGGCATTCGCACAGCACGAATGCCCTTTTTCTATTTTTTCGTACCACACAAAACGGGCGTCTTATGCCAGCGCTTCGGCCACAATTTCTGCCACGTCTTTCACGCCCATTGGCTTGCCGGCCTCATTATTGGCATCGGTGAGCATACGATTGCAGAAGGGGCAGCCCACCGCCAGCATCTCTGCGCCGGTAGCCCGAGCTTCCTGATAGCGATTAAGGTTGACTGCCTGTGTTCCCTCTTCTTCCTCCTTCCACATTTGCGCCCCACCTGCGCCACAACAAAATGACTGGTTCATAGAGCGATCCATCTCTGTAAGATTCAATCCTACTTGCGTTAATACGTCACGCGGCGCATTATATATATTGTTGTGGCGACCCAGGTAGCAGGGATCGTGGAAGGTGGTTTTGGTGAGACGATCACTGCTCACGTGTAATTTGCCGCTGCCAATCAACTCGTTGATAAACTCAGTGTGGTGTACAACCTCATAATTCCCGCCAAATTCCGGGTATTCATTTTTGATGGTATGCAAACAGTGGGGGCATGTGGCTACGATTTTCTTCGCTTTAACTTCATTTAGCGTTTCAATGTTGGCCATTGCCATTTCTGTAAAAAGATATTCATTGCCGGCCCGTCGAGCCGTGTCACCGGTGCAGGATTCTCTGTTGCCCAGTACGGCGTAATTCACGCCAGCCTTATTCAAAATAGTTGCAAATGCGCGGGCCGTTTCTTGTGCGCCGGGGTCAAAGGCTCCCGCACAGCCCACCCAATACAACACGTCAAAATTCGGATTTTCTTCTGCCAGAGGCACTTTAAAATCAAGTGGTTCGGCCCATTCCATCCGGTCATTGGCCATTTGCCACGGATTGCCATTCCGCTCCATCCCCCGGAAAGCAGTTTGCAGTTCTGCGGGAAACTCGCTTTCCATTAACACCTGACTGCGACGGATATCCAGAATATCGCGGAAAGGTTCATTCCCTACCGGACAAACCTCGGTACAGGCGCCGCAGGTAGTGCATGCCCACAAAGCGCTTTTGCTAATGGCAAAATCCAGCAAGTTCAGGGGATCATCTTCACCATTCGCCAGGTCCACAAAATGCTCTTTAATGCCATAACGTTTGTTAATCTCCAGCGCCGAAGGAGAAAGCTCTTTGCCAGTGGTGTACGCCGGGCACACATCCTGACAGCGATTACACATAATGCATGCAAAAACATCCACCAATTGTGTTTTGGAAAGATCGGTAAGGGTAGCCACACCGAACTGTTCGATGGTTTCATCTTCAAAATCGAGGGCGTCAAGTGCCCCAATTGAGGGTCGGTCGGGGCGGGTCATAAAATTAATGGGGCCAATAATGAGGTGAATGTGTTTGGTGTACGGGAAGTAGGGGATGAACGCCAGGATCAGCCCCAGCGCCAACCACCACGAAATATGCCACCCCACTTGCTGGGCTGGCAAGCTCATACCGGCCCACAACTTCGCCACTACCGACGCAAAAGGCTGCCAGACATCGGCATGCCCTTCCTGGGCAATTAAAAATGTTTCGCCCAAAAACCTGAACCCAACGTGCAAAAGGATGAACACGCCAACAATCAGCGAGTCGCGGCGCATCCCGTGTTCAGCTTTGGGATGCATTTTTACGTTTTCTCGGTGCGCCAAAACCGGGGTGTGCACCACAAAACGACGAATGAGGAAATAAATCATCCCTATCAATACGCCTATGCTCAACACGTCGGCCAATAGCCGATAAATGTCCATGCTGCTGGACTGGGCAAACGTATGTACAGCAGGAATGTACGCGCCCAACACATCAAGGGTGTTTACCAAAAAATACCAGATGAATCCCCACGCAATCGCTGCGTGGAACAAGCTGGATACCAAACGAGTTTTGAAAACGGTACGTAGTGTGACTAAGGTGGTAAATCCCTTCCAAATTCGTTGCGGTAAATTATCAAGGTACAATTCTCCCTGACCACGGGCCACAATTTTGATCATCCGGCTGAAAGTAACGTAGCTAACATATAACGATGTACTCGCAGCCAGGACAAAAAGAATTTTCTCAATCAGGGTTAGCATCTTTGCAACTCCTCCTCTATGAATAAGGTTGTTCGCGTAAAAATACGGATGACCGGCCAATCATAACACGCTGCGTCATAGGTGTCAAATTATTTTTTGAGGGCATTTGGCACGGCACTTTCCCCACCGCCCATCCCCTTTTTTCCCGCTTTTGCACGCAACGTGCGGGAGTGGGAAGATGAGTAGCCACTTTTTAACTGGAGTTTGGCGAGATTATATTGTTGTTCACAGACAGCTAAAGACGACGTTTACCCAAAGGGCACAGGCGAGAGAGCGAGGGGGCATTCGCCCCCTCGCTCACCCCCTTTTTGTTCCCACCTGTGCCCTTTGGGCGCTCCCCAAAATTTGGAGGAGGGGGGTAGGGGGAGGGGTAGGTGGGGAGGCGATGGCATGGATGTGGGGGGGCAGATTGACTTCACTGAATCGTTCAAGAGTGACGTCGAAAAACGTCCCCGTCACTTGGCACAAAGACGAAGCGACAAGCTCTCCTTCCTCTGGCAAGACCCCTATCGGCCCAATCCGAATGCA
>CAYPUV010000001.1:0-59291 GCA_964413895.1 uncultured Anaerolineaceae bacterium | reverse complement strand
CGTGATGCGCTGCGCCTGAACAACGCCATCTTGCTCACGGTTCCAGTTCCCCCAAAAGATGAATGGCCTGCCGAGCAGGCAGAGGCCATCATTGAACAAGCATTGGCAGAAGTGGCGGCACAGCGAATTAAGGGCAACCAAATTACTCCATTTATGCTATCTCAAATTGCAAAGCTATCAAAAGGACAAAGCATAAAAGCAAATGTGGCGTTGCTACTGAATAATGCCAAAATTGCGGCCCAGGTGGCAGTGGCCCTTTCCCGCTAAACAAAAACGGTGAAGACACAAATTTGCGCGCGTCTTCACCGTTGCATTTTCGCACTGCAATCAAGGTGCCTGCTGAACAGTGGTGGTGGGCCTGGTCTGTTTGAACAAATCGGGCGATGTGGCAATAATGAATCCGGCCAGCATCAGTACTGCTCCCAGAAATTCACTAATATATAGAAATTCACTTAAATTAAAACGAGCCAGTGTTCCACCCAATGCCGGCGACATTCCTCCGACTGCAATAAGCACGTTCCCCACTACGCGATGCGGTAAAACCTGTTTTCTCCAAAATAACCAGGCTGAATAAATTGCGCCCCCTACTAACCCCAGTGAGCCGTAGATGTTGAAGAACGGCGTAAGTTTTCTGACCAACGCGCCAGGCGGCAAGATAACTTTGTAGGTGGCAGTGAGCGAAGCCTGTGATGAATAGGCAGCAGCGTTCAGTGGCGTGGATAACATAACATAAATCGCAAAAACAGAGGCAGCAATTAACAACCACATCAAAAGGTAAGACACTCTTTTTTTCCTAACCAGCAAAAATATAGTCCCCTGCCCCAACCAGGCCGCCGTAAGGACCGCACCACACAAATACCATAATTGAAAGGCTACTGGGTTCCAACTGATACTCAAGAATGCTTCAGCAAAAGATGCCAGGCCATACATTCCCAACCCCACCATCCAGAAAAAAAGGTACGCACTAGGGCGAAAGAAGTACCGCTGCAACACCATTCCCGTGAATATAAATGTTATACTTGCTGCCAAAAAGGGCAATAAATCAAATGTGTTCATTTGCCACACCACCTGTATCTTAAAGCGACTCAGATTTGCCTGCCCTCTGAATAATTGAGAAGGCACAATGGTTACTATATATTTACCGAGATCTGTAATTTAAACAGGAACTGGTTTTGTGTCAAATACATCACGGTGTCTTGAGCAGTGACGCTAACGCCATTAGCTCTAACACCCCATTAATAGCAACCCTGGCGCTGGCAGCGCGTTGGGCGAGCGTTCGTTTACAGCACTTTTTGCACCGAGAGCCAGTTATTTCGCTGCTGGTTGGCGGTTTCTATGGCCTCTGACGACCCTAACACAACAACCTGTCCCTTTTCTTTCACCCTGTTTAGCACGTCGGCAAAATTCACAAAATGTTCGCGTGTTGTAGAAAGAATCTCGTCGCGTATTTTTTGCCGGGTCTCGTCGGTGTAGCCGATGAGATAGCGCAGCAGTGAGCTGTAGCCTTTTGCATCAGGGAGCTGGTAGCTGTCCATACTGCCAATTGCACCGACAATTGTCTTGGTCAACTCAGAATCGGTTAATGCTAGCTCACGCAGAAATTTGCCGGTTTGGTCGTACACCTCCAGTGTGTCTAGCAGATTCGGGTCACGGTAGGATAAAAAGGTGAATACACCAGAATGCTGGCTGAAAGAGCACGTGCCGCCATAGGCGCCGCCGTGCACACGTACCCGTTCCCACAACCATGTAGATCGCAAAAAATTATTAATGACTATTATTGAACCATGCAGCTTGTACCCTAAATCATACAAATTGGCGCCTTTGGCTACATAATTAACCTGAGCCGGAACGGTTAATCCCTCGCAACTGGGGAAAGATGCAGGTGTCCAGGGGGCCAACGATACAGGGTTGGCGGGGAGGTCGGTCACAAATGCGTTCAGTTTTGGCCGAAAGATATCCCAGTTGTCCGCATCAAGCGTAACATTGCAAAACATTGCCTTTCTATTGAGTAAGTGTTGTCGAATGGCTTCTAATTTTTGCAAAACGGCGGGCCAATTCGTTTCCACTTCTTGTGCCAGTTGCCGTACAAAAAAAAGATTGCTTACGCCTCCCATTGCTTCAGCCGCCCAATCAGCAAGATCAAAATGCGCACGCAATCGGCTGGCGGCAACACTGTGCCCCCCAGGTATCAACCCCGCTTCCTGACCGGCTTTGTCCTCCAGCACCATCTGTAGGAAACGCTCCTGATTGTCAAGTTTCACGGTTAGCAAAACGTCGCGCAAAATATTCAACAGGTCGTCGGCGTGATCCATCGTGGCTTTACCACGCATAATCAGCCACGCTGCCGGATCATTTGAGCCGCGCACGGCTGACGTGTAGGGGGACATCCAAATGCCGCCGGTTTTACGCCCGATGCGCTGCGACAGTTTAACGAAGTCTTCTTTTTCGGTGCCAATTTCCAACAATGCGTCACCAAATAGCGGCAGGTAGGGTAAATATTCCTGGGGCAAGGTGCGCAAATTGAAGCCCACATCCAGGTAAACAATGCCATTCGTGAACAGGTCGTGGTACAGAAGCTGGCTCCCATTCATTTCTTCCACCGTCAGGGGAATATGTTTGTTCTGTTTGTCCAGGTCTGCCAGGGTAAGATGAGGAATAGTGGCCAATGCTTCCGGCGAATCTGGGGTTTCTTGCTTCTTTTTCAGGTTACGTGTGATTTCAATGACTGTCTGCAAGTCTTTCGCCGACATATTAGCCCGCACGCTGGCAAGCCGGGCCTGCTCTGCTGCCTCTTCACGCTGCTGTTGTTCCGCATCTGGCTTTAGAATCAGCGTGACGCGATGTGCGTTTTGCAATAGGTGCTGCTCAATGAGCGTTTGGAAAAAGGTTGGATCGGTGACGTGTTTTTTGATTGTGTTCAACGGTTTCTCAAAAGCCAACGGGGCAAAGGGGTCGCCGTCATAGAGCCAGGTGGACAACGCCGAAAGCATAAGGGCCAAACCACGCGGGAAGCTACCGGTGTTTTGCTCGCGCAGCCGAAATTCAAGCGTATTCAGGGCCGCTTCAATCATATCGGGGTCAATGCCATTTTGCACAATCTGTGTCAGTGTATCAAAAATTAGCGTTTCTACTTTTGGGGCATCGTTCAGGGCAATCCCCTTTAAACCGGTGGAAAAGTACATCTGGCGCAAATGAGCGGCCGTTCCACCGCCGGTAATGTCTTCACCCAGGCCAGAGTCGATTAGCGCCTTGCGCAACGGGGACGCAGGCGTACCGACCAAAATGTAAGAGAGTACGCCCAGCGCCACAGCAGTGTCAATAGCGGTGGTTTGTGGCAGCAACCAGTTGACCGTGAGCATTGCTTTTTTGTCGTTTTTGGCGTCGGTGCTGGCAGCATACGTTTTGATAATTTGTTTGGGTTGCTCAAACTTGGGTTGCAAAGGGATCGTGGAATCTACCTCAATGCGATCAAAATCTTTTAAATATTCATCAAGAATTTGCAAGCGTGTTTCCGGGTCGTCATTGCCGTAGAAAAAAACACGCGCGTTTGACGGGTGGTAATATGTATCGTGGAATAGCTTAAACTGCTCGTAGGTAAGATCAGGGATGTGCTTGGGGTTGCCACCGGAATCGAGGCCATAGGTGTTGCTGGGGAACAAAACTTGCTGGCTGTATTCACTCAATACTTCGTCGGGAGAGGAATAAACGCCTTTCATTTCATTAAAGACAACACCCTTCAATGCAATGGGGTCCTCCAATCGGTCTAATTCGTAATGCCATCCCTCTTGCTGAAATATCTGCGGCGTTATGTTGGGATAAAAAACCGCGTCCAGGTAGACATCAATCAGGTTGTAAAAATCTTGTGTGTTTTGACTAGCAATGGGGTAGCATGTTTTATCGGGGTAGGTAAAGGCGTTGAGGAAGGTTTTTAGCGAGCCTTTGATTAATTCCACAAACGGCTCTTTTACGGGGTATTTCCGTGAGCCGCACAATACAGCGTGTTCCATAATGTGTGCCACGCCGGTAGAATCACTGGGGGGCGTGCGGAAGGTAATACCGAACGTTTTATTTTCGTCATCGTTTTCCAATGACAACAACTCTGCGCCGGTTTTTATGTGCCGATACAGTTTGGCTTTGGTGTTCAACTCGGTAATGGTTGCCGCTTTAATTAATTCAAATCCATGTAATTTGATCATAATCTCCTCGTGTACGTTTATCTGTAACCCAAAATTGTAACGTGCAGGGATTTTACCATTTTAAAAGAATTTGCCAAAGCAATACGTCGGTTCACAGGGATGGCTTTATTTAATTCGCCAAAACACCTGAATCAAAGTAAAATAACGGCACGCCAGACGTTAGGCAAAAGACTTATGATTGCAAGAAACATCACTAATGCAAGCTGCCCCTATCTCTGGCGATAATCCACTAAGTTATCGAACCAACGATTATCGAAATATGTTCACCCTCTGGCTGTAGAAACCTGTGACTCAAACTTTTACCGTTCTTCATGTAGAAGATTTTAAAAATAATAGGGAACTGGTGCGGCGTATTTTAGAAAGTCGCGGGTACAATGTTGTTGACGCGGTAACCGGGCTGGAAGGCATTACCCTTGCACAAAAAATAAAGCCCGACCTGATTCTGATGGACATTAATTTACCCGACCTGGATGGCTTTAGCGTGGTAACGCGACTTAGAAGCCACCCACAATTGGCTTCCGTCCCCATTATCGCTATTACGGCACGCAACTTCTCCGACGACCCGGAACGCGCGAAAGCCATTGGATGTGACGGCTATGTGAGCAAGCCATTTAGCGTTGACCAGTTGCTAACCGAGGTTTCGTCTCGCATTGGCAGGCCACGCACAGAAGACAAGATTACCCAGCGCGAATATTTTCTGCGCGAACACAGCGCCTCATTAGTTGAGGAACTGGAACGCAAATTTAATGAGTTGAGTGCCGCACACGCAGAACTAAACGCCATCCATGAGCGTCTACAGCGATTGGATGAGGCCAAAACGGACTTTATCCATATTGCCGCCCATGAACTGCGTACCCCGCTGACCACCGTAACCGCCTATGCAGACATGCTGGCCAGTCAGCTAAAAACCTCAGACAACCCGCTGATAAAAGAAATGTTGGCCGGACTCAAAGCTGGGGTGGAACGGTTAGGAAGTATCACCAAAGATATGGTGAGCATCGCACGGGTTGAATTGGCCACCATCGACCTGGCCTACACACCGCTGTCGCTAAATGTAGTGATTACGCCCGTTGTAGAAGAGTTTCAAAAAGCCATTGAAGAACGGCAGATCACGTTGGAAGTTAATGTTCCCCCGTCCCTGCCGCTGGTAGAAGGCGACGACACGCAGCTTGGTCAGGTGTTTTCCCGCCTCTTGGGGAATGCTATAAAATACACCCCCGATTTTGGTAAAATTACAGTCAACGCCAGGCTCCACCCCACCCCTCCTCCGGGATCAAAGGGGAAAACGTTTGTGGAAGTAGCGATTGCTGATACGGGAATAGGCATTAATAAACAAGATCAGGGGCTTATTTTTGAAAAGTTTTTCACCGTAGAAGATGTGGCCCTGCATAGTTCCGGGAAAACAAAATTTATGGGGGGCGGACCTGGCCTGGGATTAACGATTGCGAAAGGCATTGTGGAAGCACACGACGGCCGTATTTGGGTTGAAAGTGATGGCTGTGATCCGGAAACAAACCCCGGCAGCACATTTTACGTTCTGTTGCCTGCACACCAGGAATAATGATATTTTCTCCATTGACGCAAAAAAGAGTGGCATTCCTGCCACTCTTTTTTGCGGGGGGTGTAGCAAACTAAACTATGGCTTAACACTTTTGGACAATTGTATCTATTTCTTGCACATTACCAACTTTGTTGTGGCGGCTGCGCCGATGGATTGCCGCCAAATGGCTGGTTAAATTGCCCGCGCTGGTTAAAACGATTGGGGAAATTAGAGCCGCCAGGTCGATTAAATCCGGGATTGAATTGATGGGGCCGGTTAAATTGATTTTGTTGAATGCGGCGACGCGGTGGCAAACATTTTCCATCGTTAACACATTTATCACGTTGAGCATCTAACCGGGCTTGAATTTTATCGGCTTGGTCCTGGGTCAGCTTGCCATCGGCCACGGCGTTGTTCAGGCGCTCAAGCGCATCATTGTAAACGGCATCGGCAATATCCTGCATCGATACACCCTGTTCGGCAGCAATTTCTTCCAGTGTTTGCCCGGCGCGCAGAGCTTGCAACAACTCTCGCGGTTCCATATTCAACGTATCGGCAATAACCTTACCCATTTCGATGATTTGTTTGGTGCCCAATTGGGGCCGCGGATTTTTCGGAGCAAATAAATGGCATTGATCTTCTTCCACACACGCATCCCGACGTTCTTGCAATCGCCCTAAAATTTTGTCTGCCTGATCTTGGGTCAACTTTCCATCGGCCACTGCAGAAGCAACGCGGTCGGCGGCGTAATCGTACACGGCGTTGGCAATATCAGCCATCGAGACGCCCTGTTCGGCGGCAATATCTTCCAGGCGCTGGCCCGCTTTCAACTCCGCCTTCAAATCATCAACGCTCATTCCCAACGCTTCCGCAATCGGTTCAAGCAGCGCGCCCCGGTTACGGGGCGGGCGAACAGGTGGTTGTCCTTGTTGCCCAATTGGCGGTTGGGGGGGAGGTTGAACAGGTTCCTGTGCAAACACCGCACCGGTGAATACCGTTGCTGCCAAAATCACAGACCCAACAATTGCCATCAATTTCAATTTAAATTTCATAATTCAATCCTTTCTTTTATAATTCAATGCATCAGTTTTAACGTATTTATAGTATGGCACTGAAATATAATAAAATTATAAGAAATCTGTAAACAATTTGTAAAAAGGTGATCGATGGATTTTATACAATTTTCTGTGGAAAACATCGATGGAGAAGCTGCCGAGGCCGTGAGCGCTGTGTTCAATCGCTATGGGTACGGGGGCGCGGTCATGGAAACGTTGCCTCCTGATTTTAAACAAATTACAGTGCGCACCGTCATCCCTGCCACAGACGATGAAATTCGGCAAAAAATTGAAATTGCCCTGGCGCTTATTGGCAAGGCTCTCCCCAATGGCCTGCCAGAGGCGCAAACACTGTTTGTAGCCAAAAACGACTGGGCTGAATCGTGGAAGGAAAATTTCCACGTGGTACGGGTGGGGGCCAGGGTCGTTATTCAACCAAGCTGGCGCGATTATCATCCCCGTCCCCGAGATATTGTGGTACACCTTGATCCCGGCGTTGCCTTTGGCAGCGGGCTGCACCCCACCACACGCTTGTGTCTGGAAATTTTGCAGTCAATGCCTTTGGAAGGTGTGGATATGTTTGATGTGGGAACCGGCTCCGGGATTCTTTCCATTGCGGCGGCAAAGATGGGAGCCGGACCGGTGCGCGCGGTAGACGTGGATGACGTGGCGGTACGGGTTGCCGAGGAAAACTTTGCGTTGAACCATCTGTTTGGCATAGAAACAGCCGTGGGGAGCGTCGAGGCAGGCGGGGGGCGGCAATGGTCACTAGTGGTAGCTAATATTTTGTCTAATGTTTTAATTGAAATTATGGGAAAATTAAAAGCCGCACTGTCTCCAGAGGGGCAATTGATTCTGTCTGGTATTATCAAGGAGCAAGAACAAACGTTGCTCAATTGCCTGGCCAACCATCAATTGCAAGTTGAAGCGCGGCATGTGGATGGCGATTGGGTGGCCTTTGTGGTTACAAAATGAACAAACCACTCAGGCCGATTTGCTTTTCATTAAAACCTGCCATTCCCCCTTTTGAACCGCTTGACCATCCTGATTAATCATCGTCGCTTTTAAGACAACCAATCCCCCGCCCAATCTGGGCATCGGCTTGAGTTCGGTCACTTCGGCGACCATGTGGATGGTATCACCGATGAACACGGGGGCATTAAATCGCCAGGTCAAGCCCCTAAAAGCCAAAGTTGTTCCTTCAATAAATCCCTGCCGTGCCGCCAGCCCTGTGGCAACCGATAGAACCAGCATCCCGTGGGCAATGCGTTTGCCAAAAGGAGTCGCTTTGGCGAATTCTGCATCGGTGTGCAGGGCGTTGTAATCGCCAGAGAGTCCGGCAAAGTTCACAATATCGGCCTCGGTAATGGTGCGCGAAGGGGTAGCGATCGTTTGCCCCAATTCAAATTCTTCAAAATAAAGTCCCCGTGGTTGAGTCGTCATTCGTCCTCCAAATAGCAAGCGTTGTCAGGCATTTTGATTGCACAACAGAAAAACAAGTGTCTCTGCCTCACCCTGTTACAGATCATAAAGTTGATCCAGGGTGAGGTTTTTGATGACGCTATCTTGTGTTTGCAAGGTTAAGGCGGCGGCACTCGCGCCCAGTCGAACGGCTTCGTCTATGCTGAAGTCGTTCAGCAAGCCAAAAATAATGGCTGCGCTCATTGCATCAGACGCGCCAGTTAAATCTACTACGTTGGTGGTTAGGGCCGGAATGTGCCCGCTGGTGTCGCTGGTGGCGTAAACAACGCCTTTTTCTGCCAGGGTGACTACCACAATATCCACCCCCATGGTCACCAATTTCTGCGCTGCTTTGATAGCTTGAGAGCGCGTTTTTACCTTCAGGCCAGATAACGTTTCCGCTTCTGGTGCATTGGGCGTAATCATATACAAATCAGGCAGGTGCGGCTTGAATTTTTCGGCCAAACTGGCAGAGGTGGGGTCGGCAACCACGGGGATGTTCCTGGTTGCGGCCTGTTTCATAACCGAATCGATCACGGCGCTGGAGGGGTTGCCATCCATTACCACCATTTCGGCGTGGTGAATCAAACTTCGCTTGCGGTACACTAATTGCGGCGAAATAGTAGCCAGCACACTCATATCATCTATAGAATGGATGAGCGTCTTGTTTTCATCATACAACGCAATATAGGCTGAAGTGCGAAACTTGTCAGACACAACAATCTGGCGGGTGTCAACCCGGGCCTCGTTTAAGCGCTTTAGGATTCTATCGCCGGAGGGGTCGTTTCCAATGGCAGAAAGTAAGGTTACGTCCTGTCCTAATCGAGCCAGGTTTTCACTGACGTTGCGCGCTACACCGCCGGAACTGCTTTTGATCTTGCCCGGATTGCTTGTTCCTGGTTTCAGGGGGGCAAGAGCGTGACCTTTGGTGTCTATTCCGGCAGCTCCTATTACCAACACGTATCCGTCTGACACAGGCGGCTCCTTTTTTTTCTGCCAAATTAGGGTAAAACACTATACCATACCTGCGGAGATTTCGCAATGCGCGGGGAGAACGGTGAACGCCGGTCAGGGGTAAAAACCCTGACCGGCGTTCCTGCGCAATGTGTTATTTTTGCGGCTCAATCACATCCAATCCCCCCATATAAGGACGCAAAACGCGGGGGAGAACAATGCTGCCATCGGCTTGCTGGTAGTTTTCCAGCACGGCAATCATCAAGCGCCCTGGCGGCAGCCCCGACCCGTTGAGGGTGTGGACAAATTCCAACTTGCCGCTTTTCGTTCGCCGGAATCGGGCGTTGACTCGCCGTGCTTGAAAATCTGTTACGTTGCTGCACGAGCTGATTTCCATCCACTCCCCGCTTCCGGGACTCCAGGCTTCTATATCGAACTTCATCGCGGCGGCAAACCCCAGGTCGCCAGTACACATTTGTACCACCCGATATGGAATTTCCAGGCGTTGCACCAGGTCTTCTGCATCGGTTATAATTTGGTTAAGGGCCTGATAGCTGGTTTCTGGCGTGGTGTAGTAGTACATTTCCACTTTTTCAAATTGGTGAACCCGTTTTATACCTCGCACATCCCGGCCAGCGCTGAATTTTTCGCGGCGGAAGCAGGGGGTGTGCGCTACAAATTTCATGGGCAACGCTGCCTCGTCCAAAATTTCATCGGCGAACATGTTGGTGAGGGGAACCTCGGCGGTGCCAATAAACCAGTAATCTTCTTCAGCGTCGTAATACATATTGTCACGGAATTTGGGTAGGTGTGCCGCACCAATCATTGCCTTTTCCCGCACCATGAATGGGGGGTAGACTTCTGTGTAGCCATGTTCATTCACGCCCACATCTAAAAACCAATTTACTAAGGCCCTGTGCAGCGCTGCCCCCACTCCTTTGAACATATAAAAGCGCGAGCCGCTCATTTTTATGCCCCGTTCAAAATCAATCAGGTCCAGTGCTTCAGCCAGATCCCAGTGGGGCAGTGGCTCAAAATCAAACGGGGGAACGTCGGTTTGGCCGTTGGGATACCAGGTGCGCACAACGACATTGTGATCTTCATCTGGGCCAATGGGGACGCTGGGGTGCGGCATGTTGGGGACCCACAACTGTTTTTCATACAGGGCCGCTTCTACCTGGTGTAATTTTTCGTTCAGCCCGCTAATCTGGTCGCCAATTTCGCTCATTCGCTTTTTCTTGGCCTCAGCTTCTTCCTTCTTCCCTTCCCGTATCAGTGCGCCAATCGCCTTCGAGCCGGTGTTCCGCTCGGCACGCAGCGCTTCTACTTCTTTCAACAATGCGCGTCGTTGTTGGTCCAGTTCAAGGATTTTGTCGATGGGCGCTTCTACGTTCAGGGCGACCAATGCTTCTTTTACTTTATCAGGATTTTTACGGATGAAATTCAAGTCTAGCATATTTCCTCCTTGCTTTTCAGTAATTCCCGGTATGAATGTGCCATTAAACAGATGATGGCACACGGATTGTACAGATTACACTGATTTTTACTGATTTTTATATTTTATCCGTATTAATCTGTTCGATCTGTGTCATCTGTGTGCTATACCCATGGTGGTAGCCCCATATGGTTATCCAAAACGGGAATTGCTGCTTGCTTTTTCACTTTTAAGCCACACGGGGCATCGGGTCGAGTAGTCCAGCCGTTTGGAGAACCGTTTTTATGGTTTCTATTTGTTCCTGGCTGGGAGACAATAACGGAGGACGGGGGACACCGGCAGCATACCCCAGCAAAGCCATAGCGTATTTCAATCCGCCAATGGCATACGCTCCTCCGACCACCTCGTTGATGGTTTGCAAAAGGTTGTGCAAGCGCTGCACTTCAGAATAATTGTGCGCCCGCCCCGCACGGTACAACGCCACACAGATTTCTGGAACCAGGTTGGCAATGGCCAGTATTCCACCGGACGCCTTCGACACCAGCGCCTGTGCAAACGTGGGAACGTTGCCGCTAAAAACAGCAAAATTGGTTGGCGTACCGCGAACAACAGCGGCCAAAAATTGGCTATTGCCGGAACTATCTTTTATGCCAACGACATTGGGGTGTTGAGATAATGAAATTACCAAATCGAGTGGGATGCTGACACCGGTGAATGCTGGCATATTATATAGCAGAATGGGAATAGAACTGGCGTCTGCAATGGCACGATAGTGTTTTTCCAGCGCGCGCGCTGTCATCAATGAGCGATAAAAACCGGGCGTAATGACCAGGGCTGCGTCTGCACCGGCGTTGGCCGCCGATTGACAGGTTTTGATGGTTTGAGCGGTACTTTCCCTGCCGGTGCCAGCAAGCAGTGTCATACCGTCTAACATCGTTTCTTTGGTAATTTGGATGATTTGCGTTCGTTCTGCGTCTGAAAGAAAGGCGCTTTCACCGGTGGAGCCACACACCAGGTATCCTCGCAAGCCGTACTGGTTCCAGCGGCGAATGTTGGCGCGCAATGCCTTTACATCCAGTGAGCCGTCAGCCGCAAACGGGGTGATGGTCGCCGGAAAAATGCCGTCTAACTCATAAAACATAACAGCTCTCCTTTTCTACATTCTTTTTGAAACAAAAAATCCTCCCCCTGGAAAGGGCGAAGGATTTTCGCGGTGCCACCTTTCTTCTCTTGCTCTGTGAGGTGTCACAAGGGAGCAAGACTCGTGTGCGCGATAACGGGCGCCACCGATTGACTCATCGCCAATTGTGCTCTGGAGTGGACTGTAACAGGTGGGGGACGCTTTGCAGCACCCAGCGCCTCTCTGAACCCCATTGCCTCTTACGTGGCTCCATCAACGCAACTGTGGTGATTATACATTCATCAAGAGGGGTTGTCAAAGACTTTTTTGTCCCGATCTTGGTTTCACGGTTGTTGATCTATACAACATGGCTGCCCGGTAAATTGCGTACACGTTTCGGCTGGATGGTCAATACGAATACCAAACCGAGCCAGTCCTGCTCCTAAATGTTTCAATGGAAACCCCATTACGCCGGCGTAACAGCCGTCTACGCGGGCAACCGGCGCAAAACCGTGGTGCTGAATGGCGTACCCCCCGGCCTTGTCCATTGAATCGCCGGTGGCAATGTAGGCGTCAATTTCCGCATCAGTGTAATTTCGCATGGTCACAGTAGTGCTGCTGAGTGCAGTGTAGTATTGGCCGGTCTGGGGACGTAAAAACGTAATGGCACTGTGCACAAAATGGTCTCGATTTCGCAGCCGCACGAGCATAGCGCGAGCTGCTGCCGGTTTTGCCGGTTTTCCCAAAATGTGATCATCAAGCACTACAATTGTATCGGCGGCGATGATTAAGGCTTGCGGGTGATGGGAGGCGACGGCCTGCGCTTTTTGCCGACTCAATCGACACACCAGGTCTACAGGAGGCTCGCCGGGCAATGGAGTTTCATCAATGTTAGCAGTGTGAACGCTGAACGGCAGGTTAAGCAAATGCATTAACGCCTGACGACGGGGTGAGCCAGAAGCCAGCACAATGTGGTAGGGAATGGTCATAACGCGGGATTCTCCGGTATCAAGCTTCAAGTGCCTCCAGAATATCTTCCAGCAAGTCATCTTCCATAAACGTGCCTTTGCGTAACAAAGCCCGCACCCGTCCAGACAAACGTTTTCTATCGTATGAGGTCAGCGATTTGGCCGTGACAACAATCACGGGAATATGCTTGAGGTCCGGGTCTACTTTCATTTGGTCTAGCAAGGCAAAGCCGTCTATGATGGGCAGCATCAGGTCCAGCAATATCAAATCGGGATGCTCTTGTTTGATTATGTCCAGTCCGGCCTGGCCGTCTGCCGCTTCGCTAATGTGATAGTTGCCTTTGGCTTGCAAAATTCGCCGCAACAGGCGAGCCGCGTTGGGGTCGTCTTCAATAATAGCGATGCGCTGCACCCGGTCGTCAAGGTGGTCTAGCGCGGTCAGCACCCCCTCGCCGGTATCGGGTGGAGATACGGCATCGGGGGATACAGCCCGCACCCGTTTTTCGTCCAGCAGATGTTTCTCCACGGGGAAGGTGTGTCCTGAACAATTAATCACCACAGTTTCATCGGGGCGAATAAGACGCCGGCCAATCATTTTGAAGACTCCGGCGAAGGTCATCGCGGCGGCAGGTTCCATTGAGATGCCTTCCATTTGGGCCAGCACGTGCATCGCCTTAAAGGTTTCGCCATCGGGGACGGCTTCAAAATGCCCACCATGGGTTAAAACAACATTTCGGAGGTAGGGGTAGGCCGCGCCCGGCGAACCGGTGGCAACGGTGGCAATGAGGGTTTGGGGGTTCTCAACCGGCTCTGCTTCGGCAAGACCGGCTGCAAAGCTATTGACCATCGGCGCGCAGCCTGTCGCTTGAATAAGAGCAAGTTTGGGTAACTTGTCAATCAATCCCATTTCCTTGAGTTCCAAAAAGCCTTTCCACACGCCCACCGGCCCCAAACCGCCACTAACAGCCTGGGCATACCAATCAGGGGCAATAAAGCGCCCCTTGCCATCCGGTTCAAGCAAGTTACCCAGTTGTTCTGCAATTTCAAAGGCTACGGTTTTCATACTTTCTTTGGCCGCCAGGTTTTTTAACCCTTTGTCCAAAAAGAACCCCTTTTGTTGAGCAAACTGAGCCGCCACAACTTTGGTTTTGTCATACGTGGCCGTTACTTTCACCACCTCTGTGCCATAGAGGGTGATCTCTCTCATCTTGTCCTGGGGAACGGTGCTGTTGAGGAATGTCCATAATTTTATGCCCGCTCTGGCTGAATATGCAGAATAGGAAATGCCCACGTTGCCGGTTGAGGCCACCACTGCCTCGCTGATGCCGCTCTCTTTAAATACAGAAATTGCCAGCGCTGCCTGCCGGTCTTTGAAAGAGCCGGTTGGCCCCTGACGCTCGTCTTTCATATAAAGATGAGGGTGACCCAACATAAGCCCCAGGTTGGGGAGTGGCAAGAGGGGGGTAAACCCTTCGCCCATTGAAACGATGTTGTCCTTGTTCAGTAGAGGGAGCAATTCCCAATAGCGCCACATTGTTTGGGGGCGCGCAGACAGTTCTTGCGCCCACAGGGCTTTTACTTTTTCTAAATTATAAATGGGGTCCAACCAGTCTCCGCCGCAATGGGGACAGTGGGCCAACCCCGGATGATAGGGTGTTTGATGTTGACAGTGCGTACATTTTAGGGTGATTTTTTTTGTCATAGGAGGTTGTTAAATTGAGTGTTTATGAAGAAATAGATTGCTCACAGTTTTGGAACTTGGAGATTAGAAATTGGTGCATTTTGAAGTTGTCAATCGCTGGCGGATGAATGCTGAAGCTCACCGTGATTAAGCTATTATTACACCATTCAACAGGCGATCAACAAGTTGTAGCAGTTCCGTGCCGGAGAATCGGCCTTTACTTAGCAGCGCAGCAGCCTGCTGGGTGATGGTGTCCTTTTCAGTGGGGTTTAATTCTCTGGCGGTAATGACAATCACCGGAATATCGGCTGTTTTGGGGTCGCTTTTTAGCGTTTGCAGCACGCCGAATCCGTCTAATTCTGGCATAGTTAAATCTAAAATTACCAGAGCGGGGTGATTATTATAAATACTCTCCAATCCTTCCACGCCGTTTGTGGCTTCCACAACCTGGCACGCCCGCGATTCTAATACGCGGCGAATGAGCAAGATGTCGTCGGCGTGGTCATCAATTACTAACACACGTTTTAGATTATTTTTATCGCGCTCTATTTTTTCCAGCGCCTCAAGTAAATCGTTTTTAATAATGGGTTTCACCAAATAGTCGGTTGCCCCAAGCTGTGTTGCCCGGAAGCGGTCTTCAACAATACTGCAAATAATCACCGGAATGTGGGCTGCGTGGGGACTTTCTTTTAGCTCTCGCAACACCTGCCAGCCATCAATATCCGGTAACAAAATGTCTAATAAGATGGCGGCGGGCTGCAAGTTTTTAGCAGTGACAACGGCTTGTTCCCCCTTTGTCAAGCTCACAACATCTATTGCTTTCCCTTGCAAATATTGTTCATAGTAGGCGGCAATTCTGGTGTCTCCATCAATCACCAAAATCGCTCCTCTGGCCTGCTGCTTTGCCTCGGCGGCAGGGGGTGATGGGTGTTCACGCGGGTGGTCATCAGCATCGGTCAGCAGGGGAAGCGTTACGGTGAATGTAGACCCCGCACCCAGCTCACTTTCAACGTCGATGCGACCGTGGTGAAGTTCAATGAATTTGCGGGTAATGGGCAATCCCAACCCTGTGCCGCCCGCTTTTCGCGTGGTAGAAGCATCAATCTGGGTAAATTCATCGAAAATACGATCCAGGTTTTCTTGGGCAATGCCAATACCTGTATCTTTAACACTAATCCATACCTGGTGCGCATCGTACCCGGCAATGATGGTGATGGTTCCTGTGTCGGTAAATTTGGCGGCGTTTGAAACCAGGTTGAGCAATACTTGCCGTAGCCGCGTTTCGTCCCCCTGAATGGTGGGCAGATGCTCTGCAACATCGCTGATTATTTCCACCTCCTTGTCTTTGACCAATCCCACGGCGGTGGAAATAATTACGTTAATCATATCATTAAAGTTGATGGGGGCAAAGTTAATTTCCATTTTCCCGGCTTCAATTTTTGCCAAATCTAGAATATTGTTAATCAGGTCTAGCAGATGTTTGCCACTTTGATGAATTGAAGCCAGGTCTGTTTTTTGTAGTTCGGTGAGAGGACCATCAATGCCCTTCAAAATAACCCTGGAAAAGCCGATGATTGAATTCAACGGGGTACGCAATTCGTGAGACATATTAGCCAGAAATTGTGTTTTGAGTTTGTCAACCTCACGAAGTTTCTCGGCAATATTATGCTGTTCCTGATATGCGGTGGCATTCCGAATAGACGTAGCCACCTGAGCGGCCAGGATTTCAAGCACGGCCTGCTGGTTTTGGTCAAAGGCGTTGCTTTGCCGACTGTGTAGCTCTAGCGCGCCGATTACTTGCTGCCCCACCAGCAGCGGGATTACCAGCGCCGATTTTACATCGGAAGCGTCGGGGGGCAAAAACGCCAGCGACTCTGGATTGCTGGCTTGTGCCAATACAGGCTGCCGCTGGTGAATGGCCTGCCAGGGAAGGTTGTCAAAACGGAGGGTGAGTCGTGTGGGTGTGATGGCACGGGACGTGGTGAGTTTTCGGCTGCGGTAAACGGTTGCTTCCCAATTAGATGTGGCGGGGTCGGTTAAATATAGATTTACGGCTTTGAACTTGAACTGCGCCTGAATTAGCGATACACTTTGGGAAAGTAGCGCGTCCATATCCAGGGTGGCCGTGACTGTTTGGCTGATTTCAGTGCTGGTTTTCAGCAAGGCAGCCCAGCGCTCAGTTTGCTCAATAAGGCGCGCGTTGTCTATAGCCAGGGCGGCTTGAGCGCTTACGGCTTCAATGATTGCCCGGTCATCTTCAGACCACGTGCGGCCGGCGCTGTCGACCAACCCCACCGCGCCGATAGGGGTGTCTCTGAGCGTAAGAGGGCTTACCAGCAAAGAATGTGCCGACGCATCATCGCCTGCCCCGTTCCCCGCGTTGGGTTTCAGTGCGTAAGAAGCTGACATCGGGGCGTCGGGCACAGCGGGCAGCCACGCGGGAGAAACATCTTCATCTTTTCCATCTGGCGGGGTGAGTACAAAAGTGGTTTTGGCCGGATCCTCTTGCGCCTGCAAATAGACGTCCCACGATTTTTCAAGGTAACGCTGGTGCAAGTCTTGAATTTCACGAGTGGCCGCCCGTTCTTTTTCCAGCAGGCGCGCGACGTGAATAGCATTTGCCAACTGGTCAGCGATGGTTTGCAACACCATTTCTTCCCCATATTGAAAGTCGTCTCGCTTTTTACTCTGCACGTCCAGCGCGCCAATCACCTGTCCACGGACAATGAGGGGCAAGGTTATTTCAGAGCGTGCCTCTGGCAATAATGCGTGATCCAAAAACACGGAACTTTGGGTTACATCGGGCACGTTTTGAATGCTGGCCTGGGCAATAGCTGTACACACCTGGCTTTTGCTGTTGAGCGGTATTTTATACTTGTAAGTGTCACTCCCCGGGTCCGGTTCAGGTTGCCCGGCAACCGCTTCTAATACGGCATACTGGCGATAGTCATCTACCAGAAAAATGGAAGTGGCGTAATAATCAAAGCGTTCCTGGATGAGGTTGGCCACATGCGGCAACAGTGTTTCCAGGCTGGTTTCGGCAGTGGTGTTTTTGGCAACTTCAGCAGCGGCCTGTAATTGTGTGGCGCGTTGAATGGCTTGTTGCAGGTGAATGTGGTTGTTGATGCTCATAGACATCTGCCGCGTTATGCCTTCAAACAAGCGGATCTCTTCCGCCGCAAACGGGGTGTCTGTTTGATGCGCCACCAAGACAAACCCAATAACGGTGCTGCCGCTCCAAAGCGGCACGCCAACAAGGCTTACAATCTGTAAATTGGCCAGCAATTGCCTCATCGGTTCACTAAATATTGTATCGACGGGGGCATTTTGGGAAATAAGCGTTTGTCCCACACTCAAAATATTTTGCAACCCTAGTTCTACAACAGAGAAGGTTGTGCCAATGGGCAACGGGGTTGCCTGAAGGTTGGGATTATTCCAAACGGCGGTTAGTTCAATTTTTGGCGTTGGCCGTGCCTGGTCACTCAGCAATACTGCGCTCCCCCAGGTGGGCGCGGTTGTTTTTATGGCGTCAAGCCCGGCTTGATAAATTTCTTCAAAGCTATCAGCAACCAACAAATGTTGGCCCAGGGTGTGCAAGATGCTGGTTTCTCGCAACAGCGCCTCGCGGGCGGCCTCAATTGTCTTCTGCTGGCTAATGTCTTGTGCCGTGGCGTAAATTTCTCTGGGGCGATCTGTTTTTTCCGGCTCAATGGTTGCGGTTACAAGTACCGGAATGCGTGTTTCCTGGCGGAGAATAGTAAGCTCCAGGTTTTCTACACGGTCCAATTCCCCAATACGCAACTGAACAAGGAGTTCTTCAAATTTTTCTTTACTCCCGGCGGTCATAAATTCAGTAATGTTGCGTTGATTGACAATCTGCTCCCGCTGCCCCTTGTACCCCAACATCGCCAGTTCAGTATCATTAATTTCCTTAATTTTCCCATCAAGCGCCAGCGTAAAATACCCAGTCGGCGCGCGATGATACAGTTCCTGGAAGCGTGCCTGAATTATTTGAATTTGGCGGAAGAGTTGGCTATTGTGCAGGGCGTTTGCAATTTGATCGGCCACAGTTTGCAGTACATCAATATCTTCTTTTGAGAAGGCTTCGGGAAGCGTGCTTTGAATGCTGATGGCCCCTAAAATCAGGTTACGGCTAATGAGGGGGAGCGCCATTTCAGAGCGTGTTTCGGGCAAATAGGGGTTAACAAAACGAACCTTTTCATATTCAACATCAGCGGAAATGCGTGGTTGGCGATGGTTAATACACCATCCCACCATCGAAGCGTCATCAATTTTTAAGCGATGTTTATCGGCAAGTTGCTTTTGCCCAGCCTCCCCTGTGCCGGCCTTTAACACCGCCCATTGATTGCGTTCATCCACCAAAAACAGTCCCACGTAATAAAACTCAAACTGGTCCTTCACCAGGTCAACCGCTTGCTGAACCAATGTTTGGGGGTCTAAGAGGGTGTTGGCAGCCTGAGACACAGCGATAGCAGTACGTAATTGCGCACCGCGATGCGCCAATGCCTGGGTGCGTTGTTTCACTCTCGTTTCTAGCGTGTTGATTAGCTCACGAAGTTGGCGGGTCATATTATTGAAGGCGACGGCTAGAATGCCAACTTCATCCTGGCGTTTCAAGGTGATGGTCTGGGTCAGATGTCCCGCGGCAATTTCTGTAGCCACCTCGGTTAAACTACGAATAGGATTTACAATATGGTTTGAAAGCATGAATCCCAGGAACATTGCTCCAGCAACAATGATAAGAGAAAGCACAAACAACAATTTTACCGTGCGCGTGATGGAAGCAAACGCGGCTCTTTGTGACTGCTCTACCAACAATACGGCCCCCAAACGGCCAATGAAGCGTTGTGCCCCCACCACCGGCACATCTGCATAGTTATGGTAGAATTTCAGCTTTTCCTGTTCCATAAACCCTTGTTCAATACCGGCAGAGAACGAGGTTTTTGGGCGAGGGGTAAGGTCAGGGGCTAACACCGAACGCGCCTGGGTTGCCAAATAAGTTTCGCTTTCAGGCCCCAATTCATTCGCTTCTTGTAATATTTCGCTTAAAGTACTTAGTTTTACTTTGCCAACCAATACCCCCACCACATTTTTTTTGGCAGCGGTAACCGGAATAGCAACGTACAGGGTGGGAAAATTGGTTCCTTTGTCCACAGACAGGGGGGTGATGTAGAGAGATTTCTGGCCCAGGATGAAAAAGTTTCGGTTGCTATAATCTTCACCAACTTCTTCGACATCGGTAGAGGCTTTAACTGTTCCGGTTAAATCCAGCAAGGTTAGCTTTTCAAAATCATCTGAGTTGCCCCGGATGGCAAGCATATCGAGCCGGAAACGAGAGACCAAGTGCTCTTCAAAGGCGGGGCGACGTTCAAACTCATACAGCGTGCGTGCAGCAATGTCTATGGTACTGGCTTCAGTGAGACGGCCTACCACGCCATCAAGCCAGCGGTTAATAGCAGCCTCTTTCAAAATAGCAATCGACACCAGTTTATCTTCGCTGCTTTCGGTGCTGGCGGTGATACTGGTGTAGGCAACGACACTCCCCACCAGAAACATAGGGAGGAAAATTACCAGCACAAAAGACCAAAACAAGGTTTTTCGCAAACTGTGTCTTGTATCAAACCAGCTTTTGGGCGATACCAACTCTTTCAAATTGTTGTGCACTTTCATTTGCTTGTTCTCATTCTGGTTTTTTAGGAGCCAAACGGATAACCCCACCGGGGGCATTGAGGGCTTTCGATAGTTCGGTTACGGTTGTTTGCAAAATATTCTCCACGCTAGATGCAGCATGTATTTTTGCGGTTAGCTGACGGATTATTTGCTCGCGATGATAGCTTTGCTCAACGGATGCAAGTAGATGCAAGTTTCGCCAGGCAATTGCTGCCTGAACCGCCATCCCTTCCAATAATTTTATTTCAGTTGTGGAGAAAGGGCGAACAATATTAATTCTACGAATGAGCAACACACCAATAACTTCTTTATCGTTTTGAATAGGCACAGCAACAACGGCCTCTGGCACTGCGGGTGTGCCAGGAACCTGTACCCCCTGGTCTGGCGCGGCAAACAGGTGCGATACTGCCTGACGAGTTTGGGCCGCGGTCCCAGAAACGCCGTCGCCTACCCGGGGGCGAACGGCCAGCATTTCTTCCGTGTACCCCCCCACTACAGATTTTGGGATCAGTGTATCCCCCTGCAACAGGAAAATGGTGCCTTGATCGCCATTTACTATTGTCGTGGCCTTGGTAATAATCAGGTCTAGTAAATCTTGTAAATTAGTGCTGGCGGAAATATCTCTATTGATTTCTAGCAGGGTGTTCAGTTCTGCGGTAGATTGCTGGATGTTATGGTACAACCGTGAATTGAGAATGGCGTTGGCCAGTTGGTCGGCCATAATTTGCAAAGATGCACTGTCGTCTTCGGAAAAAGCGGCCCTTTGGGTGCTTTGAATGGTGATTGCACCAATAACTTGTTCTCGACTAACCAAAGGGAGTGCCATTTCTGAACGGGTGTGGGGCAAATACGGGTTGTCAAAGCGCACTGCGTCTTGTCCCACATCCAGGGCAATACGTGCTTGCCTGCGCGCGATGGCCCACCCAATCATTGAATCTTCCCCAGCAATGGATAATCGGTGATTGGCCTGGATTTGCTCTTTGCCCTCTGCGCCCGTGCCCGCGCGTAAAACCGCCCATTCGTTTGTGTCGTCAACCAGAAATAATCCCACGTAATATAGGTCAAACCCCTCTTTAATCAGCGTTACGGCCCTGGCAATTAGTTGTTCCTCGTCAAGAATACGGCTGGTAATTTTAGAAATTTCAGCGCCGGTTTGTAGTTGTCTGGCCCGCCGCCGGGTGTTGGCTATTTGCTGGGCATGAGCAATGGTGCGCACGGTTTGCTGGGCCAGGTCTCGAATAAACGTTAATTCGTCTGGGGAAGGTGGCTGTTGATGAGGATATTCAAGGGTAAGGTATCCTACCGGTTTGCCATTTATCCGCTCTACCAGGGGCACTATTAATGCAGCCTGGATTCCCAATTGGTGAAAGTAGTCACGTTCGGCGGCACTCAGGTTGGGCGTAGCAGCGATATTAATAAAGGTTTCCGGCTCGCCAGAGGTGAGGGCCACTGAAAGCAGCGGAAAATCGGCCAGGGTTTGCGTGGTTCCCTCCAGCGCTTGGGCGTTATTTTGGCGGGAGGCGTCCGTTTTTTGAGTTACGGCAACAATTTTGCCGTGTTGGGGCAAGGCAGCACTGTCAACATCAAGATAGGTGGCCAGGATACATGTATTCGCTCCGGCAGACACAAAAGCTTGCGCCATGATCTGGTAAACTTCCGCCGCTTCTACTACCCCACCCAGCTTTTGGGCTATATTGAACATCTTTTTTACATTGGCCAGGCTTTTTTGTGCCTGCTGCACGTAAGTTTGCTGCTGCAAAGCGGCGGCTAAATAGGGAGCCAGCAATTGCAAAAAATAGGCGTTGGCGGTAGAAAAGGCTTCTGGCATTGTATGCGTAAGCACCAGCCACCCCAAATGCTCCTCAGAAGCAACCAATGCGGCGGCAACAATAGATTGCATCGCCGGCTCGAGCCACGGTTCGGCTGCCGTCTCCTGCAAGCGGGAGTCAGTTTGCACATTATCGACCAAAAAAGGCGTGTTTGTTTCAGCGTGCCAGAGCCACGGAGCGACACTTGGGTTGTATGTGTACCCCACCCATGACTGGTCGGCAGATTGATTATTTAATGCTGCAACAACCGCCGCCGATTGGGCCGCAGCAGAAGTTCCCTCAAAAAGGATAATCAGCGTATGAGTAGCATTTTTTATAAGGGGGACTTGCTTGAGCGCGTCGAGAAGCTCTTGCGGTGTTTGTGCCGCGCCGACGCCAGATAATACCTCGAAGGCTTGTGCTTTGAGGGATTGCTCTTGTTCAAATTGAACTTGAACCATAGCTTAGTCCTTTAACTAATGGGGGAAGACAGATTAATCACGTAACAATACCCAAATCCCATACTTGTTGACCCTGTAAAATTGTCTTAATTTGTGCGGGGAATTTATCCGGGTCAATTGGTTTACCCAAAAAGCCATCAAAGCCGGCCTGTTTTGCTTTTCTCATTGTGGCAGGAGTGGCATCTGCGGTAACGGCAACAATGCGCGTGTGTGCAAACCTCGGTTCTGCTCTTAAGTTGCGCAGTGCTTCAAATCCATCTTCGTGCGGCAGGTGAATGTCCATCAAGACCAGATCAAGTTGAGGCATCGTGAGCGCAAACTCCAGCACCTGCCACCCAGAAGCTTTCCATTCATAGTTTTTTACGCCAATAAAAGCCATCAGGCGCGCTACCAGAACAAGGTTCTGCAAATTATCTTCTACAACCAAAACCTGCGCATCTTTCGGCTCAATAGACGGAAGTGACGCTAATTTTTGTTTGTGATCAATTGCGTTTGATATTGTCTGAGACATAACACACCTGAATATTATAGATATTGGGCAATGAGTTTGGGTAATAAATCAACATCGATGGGTTTGCCAATGTAATTGTTGCACCCGGCTTTTAGCGTTTTTTCGCGGTCTCCTTGCATCACATTAGCTGTTATCGCCAAGATGGGGGTTTCAGCCAGGGCTAATTTTTTGCGCAATTGCCGGGTAACTTCATAACCGTCAATGTCGGGGAGATTGATATCTATCAAAATTAAATCGGGATTGAGACGAGTTGCCAGAGAAACACCCTCTTCTCCGCACGAAGCTTCCAGCATTTGGTATCCTTCCGCTTCTAACACCCGTTTTATGAGTAATCTGTTATCCGCATTATCTTCGATGTATAATATTGTTTTTTGCATAAAGCACGCTTCTCTACACTCAGCCAGATTATAGCGATTTTTTCGCTTTTTTAATAATTTTACTATAGCACAGAACGTTTAATTTTGGCGTTACAGAATCGTTACAGTTTTCACGGCTGCACGCCCGCTGGCAGTCTCCAGTCAGCGCCTACGCTACGCGAAAGCCCGCCCGTGTGGTAAGCTGTTCGTTGCGCAAAAAAATGAAAAATATTAATGGCGTGGATTAAACGGTCAATCGATACCGTCCACCTTTTACGGTGGTGAGCAATGTGGGGTCAGCGGGGTTTGTTTCTATTTTGTGCCGCAACCGGTGAATGTGGACGCGCACAATGCTCCTGGCCTCGGCTTCAGATAGTATGTAGCCGCGAATAGTGTGCAATAGGGTAACCGCGTCTAGCGCCGTGTTGGGCGCTTTCATAAAACAGACCAGCAAATCAAACTCGGTGGGGGTGAGATTGAGAGGAACCTGGTGCAAAAAAACTTGTCGACTTTTAAAATCCAGCGTCAATGGGCCGGCATGCAATGCCTGGTCTGACCGAATGGTTACAGCGGCCGCCGCTCCCTGACGGGCAATGCCATCGGCCACAGAAGCCAGCACTTCAGCCGTGTCGAACGGTTTCATGATGTAATCGTGTGCGCCGTGTTTTAGCGCATCAATTGCCGAACCCAGAGTGGCGTAGGCCGTAATAATGATAATGCTGGTTTGCGGTGAATACTGACGAATATAACGCATCACGTCCAAGCCACCAATCCCTGGCAAGCGTAAATCAAGCAGAGCCACATGGACGGGGCGCGTTTTTAACAGCGCCAACGCTTCTTCTCCGGTGGCAGTGTCTAGCACATCGTACCCCTGCTGCTGCAACTCTAACTTTAAAAAGTACCGAATTGTGTCTTCGTCATCAACAATCAGTATTTGAGGCTTCATTGATTTTCCTGCAAAAGCGGTAATCTTATTTCAAATGTAGTTCCGCCACGTTCTGAATTTACAAGGCGAATGTGTCCGTGGTGCGCCTCGATGATTTGCCGACACAATGCCAGACCTAACCCCGTGCCACGTGTTTTGGTAGTGTAGAATGGATCAAAAATTTTTTGCCGTTCAACGGTTGGTATCCCCGGGCCTGTATCGCGGAACAAGCACACCAGTTCCGATTGATCGACCGATTGCGCCACAGAAACATCGATGCTCCCCCCATTTGGCATTGCCTGAAGCGCGTTATCAAACAGATTATTGAAAACTTGTTCTATTCTGGCTCGATCGAGCCATAGGTGCGGCAGATCTTTGGCAATGTGGAAAGAAGGCTGAATGGACCCGTCCTTCAATTTGGCGGCGAATCGTTGGCGGATTGTATCAATTATGCTCTCAATGGCCTGCGGCGTTTTCTGTAAATTAAGGGGGCGGGCAACCAGCAAAATATCTTCAACAATACGATGTACGCGATCCACCTCTTTCAAAATCATCTGGCTGGCCTGCTCAATGGTGTTATCGGCGGCGACGTGTCTGGTGAGGTAATTGACGCCAGCAGCAATGCCTGCAATTGGGTTGCGCAACTCGTGGGCCACCACAGCCGACATTTCGCCCAACGCGGCCAATCTATCCAATCGGCGGCGTTCGGCTTCCAGTGTTTTCAACTCGGTTATATCTTCAATCAGCCCCACCACCCCAGAAAGTTGGTTATCTGCACTGTAGATTGGCGCAGCAGTGACAGTCACGGTCACAACACCACCGCCCCAGTGTGACAATTCCAGGTCGCGGGCAATTTTTGTTTCGCGGGCGACCAAGGGTGCAAGCAACGGTGCAATCAATTGTGGCACCAGTGACAATCCTGTTTCTACAGGTTTGCCAAGCAGGTCAGTTGCATTTAAGCCCAGCAAAGCAGCCGCTGCTTTATTGAATACGGTAATCTTTTTTTCGGTATCCAGTGCAATTAGACCGGTGGTGATATTTTCGATGATGTTTTGATTGAAGGCGCGCAAATTTTCCACCTGGGTCATACGCTGCGCAAGCTGCTGGTACAATTGTGCGTTTTCAATAGCCGAAGCGGCTGGCGCGGTTAAATCGGTCAACCGGTTCAGGTCTTGGGTGGTAAATTGACCCTCTAACTTATTGATTGCTTCTATAGCTCCGATTAATCTCCCTTTGGTTTGGAGGGGAACGCACAGAATGGATTTGGTATTAAAGCCACTGTGTTTGTCCATCTCGCGGAAAAAGCGCGGGTCGCGCCACACATCTTGCACAATCAGCGAACGGCCATGTTTGGCGACCCAGCCAATTATCCCCTGCCCCAGATGGAGGCGTTTCCCCAGCACGGTACTGGACCCTGCACCAGAGGCGGCAGCAAACCATACTTCGTCTGTTTCGTCATCGCGCAGTGCAACAGATGTGGCAGCAACATTGAGCATAACCGTTACATGTTCGCTGATAAGGGTTAATGTTTGCTGCATATCCAATGAAGCGGTAACCGATTGGGTAATACTATTCAGCGAGAGGAGTTCGTTAACGGTATCATTCAGTTCGTCATAGAGGCGAGCATTTTCAATGGCTACGGCCAACTGTTCCCCTAACATTCCCAGCGCCGAAACCAATGCGGGGTCAAAGGCATCAAGTTCGGCGCTTTCCAGGCTCAACGCGCCGATGATTTTACTCCCCAGTTTTATTGGAATGACCAGTTGCGATTTTATGTGCGCTAGCTTTTGTTCCGCGCTGAAGCGATCGTCTAGCTTAATGTCGTTGACCACTGCGGTGGAGCCATGTTGTAAAACCCACGTAACTAAAGGGATTGCCGAAGGTGATACATCTACCTGTGCATGAGAACGACCATCTGCCCCGGTAAATGCGTCAAGGATTATTTTTTTCTCCGGGGCTGAAAAATGATAAATACCCACGCTGTTAATGCTAAAACTTTGTTGAATAGCCTGGGTAATAGTGGTGAGCATTAAATTTGCATTGAGAATGGACGTGGCAGCCCGACTAACTTCGTTGATGACGCTCAACTGAGCCAGGTGTTCAACCTGGTTGCGGAACAACAGCGTGTTTTCAATGGCAAAACCCAATTGAGCCGTGACAATCTCTAAAAAAGGTAAATTGACCGAGGAGAAAACATCGACCTGTTTGCTGCCGAGTAAAAGAACTCCCTCGGCCTGCACCTTAAATAATGAAATGGGGAGCAACACCGCACTCCGGCAAACCTCCATCAGGTACTCTGCCCGGTACCAGCGCGGGTCTAGTTGTACATCTGCAATTATCTCCGACGTGCCACGGCGCATTATTGCGCCTTCCACCCCCTCTTCAATTAGTCGCGCCGCAAAGCGCCGGCCGGCCGGCCCAACCATTTCTTCTTGTCCGGGGATGCTAGATCGAAAATAGATGGTGTTCGCGGCAGTTTGAATCAGTATTGATCCAAAATCTGCCCCTAACTGCGGGAGAAACGCCAGGATGGCATCAAACAACTCGCATGGCTCTTGATAGGCAAAAAAAATTTTTTGTTCCTGGAAAAACTTTTCCATATGCATGGCGTGAAGACCCCACTGTTGCGATGGGCAAAGAGAATTAATCTTCTACGCCTATCATTTTACCACAGTTTTCCAACATTGTGCGGGATACTGTGGGATACTGTGGGATATTTTACTTTAGAATGTAAAAAGTGGCTCGTTTTTCCCCAATGCGCAGCAGAATATCCCGCCGAACCAAATCGGCCAGGTCACGGCGCAAGGTTTCCGGACTAACCGAGGGGCACAATGCCTGATAATCGGCATTGGTAATGCGGCCGTGCTCTGCCAGAAAGCCTAAGGCAGCAATTTGCCGTTCGTTCAGGCCCATTTCAAGCCATGTCCGCACCGCTGCCGGAGACTGGGCTGCGGTGGCTTGCTGGCGGGTAAAGAGTGTAATTCTGAACCCGGCCGGGGTTTCTGCCATCGAGGGAGCGGGCATTCCGTGTTCGGCCACGCTGCGGATAATACGGTCAATGCCATAACCCAGCCGTTCAATGAAACCCATGTCAAATAGCACCTGCACCAGGGTGGCATTACGGCTGAAGCGTTCTTGCAAGATATTGTCTACTGTGATGTGCCCCGGTAGGCGACCAGGGCTGTAACACTCCAGCCGATTGGCAAATAGCAGCAGGCGGATGTTATCGCCCTGAATACCGTAATCACGGTGCGCCAATGCGTTAACAATTACCTCGCGTACCGCGACAAGGGGATACAAATAGGCATCGGAGCGCTGCAAGCTATTGATGGCTACGTCTTGCGCAATATTTTCGCGCACAAACGTTTCGGCTTTGCGGGCCTGTTCCGGCAACGTCCCCTGAATATCAGCCCGTAAAAAGGTGTCGGTCATTTGCAAGCCCGGATAGCGGACCACAGTTATTTCTGCCTGGGGAAGCCATTTTTGAGGCTCGCGGCCAAACAGCAAAATACCAGCGTGGGTTGGGCGCAGTACCGAGCCATCCATCTTCAGACAACCACGCTTTAGCAACGCCTCTTCCGGCGATAAGTGCTGTAATCCCTCTACCGAGCCAACGTAAGCCAGCACAGCATTCCAATTTAAATCGTCGCGGGTAGCCGTGGATACAATCATCCCGTCAAAGCCAGCCTCGCCGCGAGCGAAAATAAGTGCGCGCAGGGCGCTGCCCCGCAATGGCACAGCCTGTCCTTGCTCCCAAATAAGGTATCGTCCGTCGATGTTGTACACGTGGGGCAAATCGGGCGGTACAGAAATCACAAGCAGGGGATGATTGTTGTACCGGTGTAATGCGGGAGCAGGAATGATCAGCGGCGGATCACACTGAAGCGCGGCCTGCATCACGCGGTCACGGGTTTCGCTGGGGTGGGGAAATTTACGGGGTTTGCCGGTTTTGGTGAGCCCAATGACAATGGTTCCGCCCCCGTTGTTTGCCAGAGCCACCAGCAGTTGTGCAATGGAATTTTCACTGCTTTCCGCAGCAAGGAAAGCGGTGTGGGCGGGGTCACGAAAAAGTAGGTCAACATCCACCGGAGCCATAATTCAGTTGAGTTTCTTGTTGACTTTCCACTGGCCTTCAACCTGTACCAGTTGAAAGGTGATGAGTCCGGTGGAAACACGCTTGCCGTTTTGCGTTGCGGAGGCGCTGATAGCTACCTGGCCCACAAACGGCGCATTGCCGGTGGTGGGATTGTTGATAGATTGTTCAGCGTAGGGGTAGTATTTCAAATCCGTAACCGCTAATGCAGAGGGAGAGCCTTCTTCCCCAAAACCAAAATATTTCAGATCTTTCTCCTTTAAGTGCATCTCCGCCGCGCTGCCAACAGCAACAAAATCTTGGGGCTGCCAGTCCCGGCTATTGGTTAACGCTTCGTAAAAAGCCAGCAGGATTTTCTCCGGGAATGCAGTGTTCTGAATATCCAGCGGGGGATTTGTGCCAAAATCGATGGTAGATTGCACGGGCGCAGCCAGCGCCGTTGCGCCGATTTCCGTCATATAGGTTTGCTCGTTACCTTCGCCATGCAAACGGTAGACAGTTTTTATGGCCAATTGGCTGCGCTCAAACGGCCCTCTATCGAACACGGTAACTTGCCTTGTTTTTGGGTTGTACTGTACGCCTCCCGTCCCCTTGAAAGCGCCAATCAATTGATAGCGCGGCGTAACATCGGTGGGAGCGGCCCAGGGTTCAGAATTTGATTGGTATTTAAAAATTGTCAGGCGCTGGGCTGCGCCGCTGCCGTAAAATAATAACTCTTTGATGGGATCGGTGGTACTTGCGCCAAAATTCGGGACGATTTCTTGTTGGTCAAATGAAACACCGTATTCTCCCAGGTAATCACTGTCTGGCGGCTGAAGTTTATAGGGGAACAAGACGGCCGGCTTGCCTCGATCGTTGTCATAAATAACAGCAGCGCGAGGAGAATTATCCGGGCACGGCTTCCGCCAATCTTTGGGATTCGCTGTATCAAATTGATAAAAAACCAGCCACTCATTGAAGCCATCGTTATCGGTGTCTACGCGCTGCACCTCGCACACCCGCATCTCCGGGTTGACCGAATGGACAAACACCTGCTGAAAATCGACCAGGCGTCCTCCGCTGAGCCATCGTCCGGCTTGCAAAAAATAGGGGTCAAGATCAATGCCGTACAGTCGAGCAACCAAATACCCAATCAGCAGCAGAAAAACAACCAACCCAATTGAACTGGCAAGGGTACGGAAAATGTATTGCAACAAACTTCTAAGTATGGCCAGCATAGATAGAACTCCCTACGCGCACATGCAAGATAACATAATGTTACCATTGTTTTGGCAGTACGTCAATTGCACATGTTGTTTCAGGCACGGTTGTTGAAAAATAGTCTTTTCCCTACCCCAAAATTTGGGGGAAGGGGAACAAAACGAGGAACACGAGCGGGTTTTGCCCTTCATTGTCCCCATTTTTTTGAGCCGCACAAAAAAACGCCTGCAGGGTTGTGACCTTGCAGGCGTTGTGTTTTTTTACTGTTTTGTGCTACTTGGGCATACCTGCCAGAGCATCATACGTTTTCGTTCCTAATATGCCAAAGTTAGCCAACTCCTTGCCGCCGGCAGTAACGTTGTAGTCCAGATTCCACAAGAACATTGTGCCAACCCAGCCCCACTCTTTGCCCATTTGGTAGGCACGCACGGTGAATTGTGCCTGCTCATCGAGTGTGTTATCTGAGGCGAAGGGGAAGCGGCCATCATCGTAGCGCATTACGGGCCAACCAAATTCGGTGGGCCAGATAGTTTTGGCGCTATCGCCGTTTTCAACCATCACCTGCCGGTACGCTTCCATCGTATTGCGGAAGAAGAAGCTGCGATGGTCGTCGAAACCGCGATTGGGATCAAAGTCGCCGCCGGCAAATAGGGCATCCGGGGGATTGGCAAATCCACTGGGGTGTGCCCCAATGGCATCGGAGTACTCTTTCAGGCCATTGGCGTACATCTGGCGCAGGTATCCAACATCGTCCGTAGCGGCTGGCGGGGGTGCTCCGGTAGGGGTAGGCGCGCCACTCACAACAATCATAGCGGGGTCTGCGGCTTTTATGGCTACATAAGACGCCTTTAAAATTGACATATAGCGGGCGGCGTCAAATGGTTCGTTCCCCCATTCGTAGGCGATGTTTTGCTCGTTCCACACTTCAATGGCTTGCACTTTTCCTGCGTAGCGCCCTGCTACCGCGCCGACAAAGTTGGCGTAGGTCTGCGGGTCGGCGGGAGGACCTTCAACGCCCAGGTCTGTATTAGCCGGGCGCGCCCAATCGGGCGCTTTGGGAATACTAAGCAACACTTTTATACCGGCGGCAGCAAAAGCATTGATCCCGTCATCCCAGCTCTCCCATTGGAAATTCCCCTGGCCTGGTTCCACGACTTTCCAGGGCATTTGCAGTTTTACCCAGCGGAATCCCATATTCACTACCGGCTGGACGTTGTTGGGAATGTTCATCGGGTCAACTTGAATGCCGTAATCAAACGGGAGGTTAACTTGAGGTTTAGGTCCACTTGCTATTGAAGCGGGTGTTTTGGCGGTCGATTTGGGTTGTTCCACCGGTTTGGGCGTGGGTGGGGGCTTGGGGGTTGCCGTAGGCACAGGAGTGGGTGTAGGCGTGGGCGGCACAGGGGTAGGCGATGGTGTGGGCGTGGGCGAAGCGACGACCACCTGCACACTGCCCCGGAAACTGCCACTGTTGCCACCGTCGGCGCTGATCAAGGCAGATATTTCATACACGCCCCCATTGGCGTCTTCGGGAGCAACCCATTTGAAGTTGGGGTTATTCAGCGGGGCGCTATTTTCCGAAACCAAGCCACCCTGGTTAGCATTATCTACTTTCCATACCACAGAGAAATTGCTTTGAACCTGAGGAATGACCAGGTTCAAAAATTCTTTCACAACGCCCCAAATCTGGCTGTCATTGGGTTCGGTGAGCAGGTTTTGCACTGCCACTCCCCCCAGATTGTAGTTAGCCACGTAGCTCAGTTTTTTGGAAATGCTGGTAGCATCTTCAATGTAAACAGTGCGTTGTTGACCACCATTATCAACATAGGCATACCAGTATGAGCCGCTATTGGCGTCATATTGGATGCCTGTTGTCCCCTGCAACCCAATCAGGTTGAAAAGAACTTCTTGCCCCGGCACAACCACGCTGTTGCCAGAAGCGATATTAATATTGCCAAACGGGGCCAGGGCGTCATCGTAGCTAATTTCTCGCCGGATGCCGTTGGTTTCTTCCAGGCTTTTTGTATTTAACAACAATTGTATTTTGTAGCGATTAATTTCTCCGACGGCCCATTTGAGCAGCGCATCCATTTGTCCATCTGGCACATAGGCTCTGGGGTCAACCGGCGTAGGCACCTTCACCACGTCAGCAGCCTTGCCCAACGACCGCCAATCGTAAGCTCCGGTGTTCCACGCATCTGCCGAAACCTGTACGGGCAAATCTACGTGTACAGACAACCGTTTGGTTTCCGGCAACGCCGCGTTCAGGTTGGAGATGAAGGAGGAAAATTCGTTTTTTAAATCCGGGCTAATACCGCGATAATCAATGTCTATGCCGCCGTAATTTTTGCCCACCACCAGGTCTTTAATTGCTTGAATGTGTCGTTGGCGGGCGGCGGGGTCAATGAGCAAATTATCAATCAGGTCACTACGAACAACACCACTATCTTCCCAGTTTCTAATTGTGGGGACCGTGGTGTAGGGGGTATTTTCGTCTGCGGGGGCAAAATCAGCCACGGAGCCATCAATTTGCCCATCAACGCCCAAAAATAATCCCTGAGGATTTATTTCTACCAGCGAATCTTTTACCGTGTCGGGAACCACGCTGCCGGGGGTAATGTTGGTTGAAAAGTAAGGGCGCACCGGATGTGTTTGCACCACAACCACAGATTGCGGCAAATAACCCAGCCGCGATTCCAACGTTTCTTCGCCAATAACCTGCTGGCTGGGGAGCCACTCCCAGCGCTCTCCATTCCATGAGTAAAGGTCCAGCGTAGAATACGGCTCGGCCTCGTTGGGAATGGGGATGTACAATATTACAGCGGTGGGGTCGCTCCCCTTATGTCTAATTTCATACAGCGGGCTTTTCATCACCAGGTTGGGAGGAAACTGTTCCGCCGCTTTTACCAGGTTTTTGTTGGTGTCGCCGCGCAAAAAGATGTCTCGTGGAATGGGCGTTAGCACCAGGCTAATGTCTCCATCCAATCCTTCCGGCAAAACATCCACCTGGGTCCCGTCCGGGTCGGTGACGCTGCCCCCGGTCAGTTGGTCAAACGTTTGGTAGCCTGCGGTGAGATTCACCACCCGGTCTACCAAACGGATGGGCGGCAGCAGCAGCGACGCTAGCAGCAGCAAGGGAATCAACACAAAATTGATAATGATCCCGCCGCGTTTGCTTTCGATGACCGCACCAAAAGCCCCCAGTGGATTGTCCATTGAAGTATTCACTCGGTTTGCCATATTAAAATGGTTCTCCTCATTGTGTTTTACCCGCAACTTCTAGTGCTATTGCTGTGTGGAAGCATGTTGTTTCAAGGGTTTACGAATAATTTTGAAGTCGCTATCAGGCTGTAAAAAAAAAATTGCTTCATACCAGAAGAAGCAAAAGTCAAAATATTCTAGCACGCGGCTATGCCTTTGGCAAGTATTTTGTGCAAAGGGAACAAACGCGAGAAAATCATTAGAATTCACCGATTAAAACTCGTTCTCTGCCAGCCAAATCTGTTTTTATGGTGAAGCTGGCAGCGGAACAAGTTGTCCGCGCCAGCGACAATACCTGCGCTCCCTGTGACACGCCGAATTCGATGAAGAGATGCCCGCCGGGTTTTATGTTCATCGGAGCCTGTTGCAAAATTTTTGTAATGTACATCAGGCCTGTTTCTCCGGCAAGCAACGCCTGGCGCGGTTCATAAGCGTGCACGGTGGGAGCCAGCGTTTCCATTTCTGCGCGGGAGATGTAAGGGGGGTTGGAAATAATCGCATCGACCGGTTTGGACAGGGGAGCAAGCAAGTTTGTTTGCACCAGCGAGACGCGCCGGCCAACGCGATGCCGGGTTACGTTTTTCCGGGCCACGGCCAGCGCCCCCGCCGAAACATCGGTGGCAATAATTCGCGTGGTTGGCGCATTCACAGCGACGGATACGGCAATACAGCCACTGCCCGTCCCCACATCGAGCAGGCTAGCCGCTTGGGGCAAACACGATAGCGCCAACTCAACCAATAATTCGGTTTCGGGGCGCGGAATGAGGACTGCCGGACTAACGTGGAAGGTTAGCCCAAAGAATTCACGTTCGCCGGTAAGGTAGGCCACCGGCTCGCTCTGGGCGCGACGCGCAATCAATTGCAAAAATTGGCGTTCTGTCGCCGCAGAGAGCGGCGCTTCGCTGTGAGCGTACAGCCAGCTTCGGTTCTGTTGCAAAATATGTGCCAGCAAAACCTCAGCATCCAGGCGCGGCGTCTGGCTATCCGCTTGCGATAAGGTGCGAATAGCCTGGACTAATATTGTTTTTAGCGCTTTCATAAAATCAGGTGGTCTGGTTTGGCCCAAACACTTTATTCAGCTTCAGATCCAGATTCAGCTTCAGATTCAGCGTGTTCTTTTTCCAGCGCCATTAACCGGGCCCGCAAAGAATTGGGGACAGTTCCCCCTGCCGAAAGAATTGTCATTGTCCGGTCTGGTGACAGTGGCTCCGCAACCTCTTTTCCCAACGCATAATCGTCGGTATCGTTCAAAAGGTTATGCGAAGATTTGGGCGGCGGAGGAGGCGCTTCTTCTACGGCCGGTTTTTGTGCTATTTGAGATTGCATCGCGTTATCGATGACAGCCTGTTGCACCAGTTCCACCACCTCGGCGGGGTCGGTCATCAAAAAGGCGCCGGCGGCAATCAGTTCTCGATTTTCTGGGGTGTCTGTTTTCCCCACCAGTACCGGCATACCACGCTCTAAACCGGCTTTGGCGCGGGGGAGCGCTGTTTGATCAATTTGGGGAACCAACAACACCATCGCCAATGAATCAACAAGCAAATTGCGGGCCGCCGAAAATGACTCTTGATATGCCGTATCAGGCGCAAAGGGACTTAGCAGCACTGTTTTCCCTGCGGCAACCGGCGCGTTCAGTTTTTGGGTTAGGCGGACAAACGTCGCCAACCCCAGGGGCAAAATAGCCACGCCGAATCCGTTTGGCGTGGCCAACATTGTTTCAAACGCCAGGCGATCAAGTCCCTTGCCATAGCCACTCACCATCCCTATTTCTTCTTCCACCAAAACAGAAACCAGGTTTTGAATACTCTCTACCGTTTCAGCAACAGGGTCAGGGTTACCTAAAACGGTGACGGTGGGTTCAGCGAGCAATTTTAAGTTTCCTTTGGCCCATAATACCAGGGGCTGCTGCCGAGGGGGAAGCGTGTAAAGTAATCGAGTGGGGTAATTGGGGTGACTCAACGGCAAAACTTCAACCCCTTGTTGTTTCCACTGTTCAATTATTTTCAATTGGCGCTGGTAGGTATCCACCGTCTTCAGAATTTTTTCGGCTACATTCTCCGCTACATTAAAATGAAGGCTCACTTCTGCTACAGAGAGGTTAAATAGTTCTGCAATGGGTTTTCCTTCCATCAAGTACCATTGCTGAGCCACCGGCTTTATCGTACTCAACTTCAACTCACCCGCATTGAGCAAAGCTAACCAGTATGCGGCCTCGCTATTCATCGCTCCTCCAACACTCTGTATCATCAGTTTGACGTGGAATTAGGTTATTAACCACAATCAAACGCCGCTGCAAATCTCAAATAGGTATAATATATAATCATAACGCAGAATGGAGGATTATACAACAGCGAACTTGACTCGCGGGAATACCCTTCTGTTTTCCGGAATGCCCTTTTTATTGCAGTAGCGTCAACCTTGCCCCTGGGCCGAAATGCACCCCAGAAGGTTTGTTGCTTTTCATTGGTGTTTGTTATAATATGAACGTATCTTCTCAATTGTTCGGGGAAAACCCGTCAGGGTTGGAAGCAATATTCCCAGACTATTGAGAAGTTGCCAACGAACTCAATAACACCAACGAATATCCCTTTCTATTAGAAGGTAAGAATGTTCAATTTTGAAACAAACAGCGAAGCACTAGATGAGCTGCTAGACCCCATCATTGAAAGGCCGCTTTTAATTGTCAATGATGCCGTCCTTTTCCCCAGAATACTAACCCCGCTGATGGTCATCGAACGAACATCATTAGAGACGGTAGAGGCAGTTAAAAATGATGAAGAAGACCTGATTGTAGTCACTCAGCGCGACCCGCTACTGGAGCAACCCGGCCCTGATGATGTGTATACAGTTGGCGTGCGGGCTTCAATTGTGCGCCACTTGCGCATGCCCGATGGCACTGTCAATATTTTGCTACAAGGGTTTGAGCGCGTTCAACTCCTTGAGTGGACGCAACTAACGCCTTACCCTATTGTAACCGTGCAGCGCGTTACCGAACTCCAAGATGAAGATGAACTCAGCCTCTCCACAGAAGCCCAAATGCGGGCTGTGCTGGCTTTGTTTGAAAAATGCGCCAAACTCCATCCCCATATCCCAGAAGATGCGTTTATTGCCGCCAATAATGTTTCATCGCCGGGGTGGCTGGCCGATTTAATCGCCTCGGTGCTTGACCTGAATATTGCTGTGCGACAGGAAATTTTGGAAACGTTTGATCCATTTACGCGCTTGCAGCGTATTACAACCATCCTGGCCAGAGAACTGGACGTGCTGGAGTTGGAAGATCGGATTCAGGTACAGGTGCAACAAGAAGTAGACAAAAGCCAGCGCGACTTTTTTCTCCGGGAACAGATTCGAGTTATGCAAAACGAGCTGGGCGAATCTGGTGGCACGTTGGCCGAAGTGAATGAGTTACGCGAACGCCTTAACGCCATCATCTTGCCCGAAGAAGCCCGCGAAAAAGCAGAAAAAGAAATCAAACGCCTGGCCGATATTCCCCCGATGGCACCCGAAGTGGGCATCATTAGAACCTACCTGGATTGGATCCTGGAACTTCCCTGGACAAACGCCACCGCCGACAACCTGGACATTAATCATGCCGAGCAAATCCTAAACAAAAATCACTACGGGCTGCGCAGAGTAAAAGAACGTATTCTGGAATATATGGCCGTGCGTGCCCGCACCGGCAACAACAGCAAACTCCGCAGCCCCATCCTTTGCTTTGTGGGGCCACCGGGAACCGGCAAAACATCGTTGGGAAAATCCATCGCCGAGGCGCTTGACCGCAAGTTCGCCCGCCTGAGTCTGGGTGGCATCCGCGACGAGGCCGAAATTAGAGGGCATCGCCGTACCTACATCGGCGCAATGCCGGGCCGCATCATCCAAACAATGAAACGTGTCGGAACAATCAATCCCCTGATTATGCTGGATGAAATTGATAAACTTGGCGCAGACTACCGCGGTGACCCTACCGCCGCCTTGCTAGAAGTACTTGACCCGGAGCAAAACAACAACTTTTCTGACCACTACCTTGATTTGCCCTACAACCTGTCTAAAGTGCTGTTCATCACCACGGCCAATGTAATAGACACGATCCCCCCGGCCCTGGCAGACCGCATGGAAATTATTGACTTCCCCGGGTACATTGACCAGGAAAAAATTGCCATTGCCAACCAATTCCTCATTCCCCGGCATATGGAAGAGCATGGCTTACAAACAGACGAATTAAAGTTTGCCGACAGTGCCATTCAACGGATAATTCGCGCTTACACGTATGAATCCGGCGTCCGCAATTTGGATCGAGAACTTGGACGCATTTGCCGGAAAACCGTACGTCGGCTAATGCAAAACAAAAAAACGCCCCACATCATTACGGCAAAATCTGTAGACCTTTTTTTGGGGCCGCCCACTTATCCTGATTCTTTTTTAGAAAAAGAAAATGCCGTGGGCATCGCCACCGGTCTGGCTTGGACAAGCGGGGGGGGCGACATACTTTCTATTGAAGTAAGTATCTACGAAGGCAAAGGAAACCTTCTCCTCACCGGTCAATTGGGCGAAATAATGCAAGAATCAGTGCAGGCTGCCTTATCATATACCAAAGCGCACGCCCAAGAATACAATATCGATCGCTCACTGTTTGAAAATACCGATATTCACCTGCACGTGCCAGAAGGCGCAACCCCCAAAGATGGGCCAAGCGCCGGTGTTACAATGGCCGCGGCTCTGATTTCCGCTTTTTCTAAACGAAAAATCAACCGTCAAATTGCAATGACCGGCGAAATTACCCTGCGCGGAAAAGTGTTGCCGGTGGGCGGCTTGCGCGCCAAAGCGATGGCCGCGTATCGGGTGGGGATTAAAAAAGTTATTATCCCCCAGCCAAACAAAAAAGACCTGGAAGAAATTCCACCAAAAATTCGCCGCCATCTGGAATTCATTCTGGTTAAAACGTTAGATGAGGTATTGCAACTGGTATTGGTGTAATTCGTAGTTCGTATTTTATCAAGGGCGTTTTCATGAGCCTACAGCACACCACAGCGGTTGAAAACTTAGCTTTCAGCCGTCAGCAGTCAGCTATCAGCAGTAAAACTAACCGCTGAAAGCTGATGACTGACTACCATTTTATACGAGGAGTTTTTAATGCCCAAAGTAATTCGCATTCAAGACATTGCCCACTATGTTGGTCAAACCGTTACCCTGCAAGGGTGGCTGTACAACAAAACAGGCAAAGGGAAATTGCAATTTTTGCAAATAAGAGACGGTAGCGGACAGATTCAGGGAGTACTGTTCAAACCGACTTTGTCGCCCGCGGTATTTGAAACGGGGAAAAGACTCACTCAGGAATCTGCAATCATCGTCACCGGCACAGTAAAAGCAGAGCCGCGCGCAAAAGGCATTCCCGCCGGCTACGAGCTGGATGTGGTTGACCTTGACGTTGTGCAGCTGGCCGCAGAGTTCCCCATTACCCCCAAAGAACATGGGATTGAGTTTTTGATGGAAAACCGTCACCTGTGGATTCGCTCACGCAAACAGTGGGCCGCGCTGCGCATCCGCGCCACCGTAATGCAGGCCATCCGAGATTGGCTTGCCGAACACGGCTACGTGGAAATGTCCACGCCCATTTTTACGCCCGCCGCCGGAGAAGGAACGACCACCCTGTTTGAGGTAGATTACTTTGGCGAACCGGTGTATTTGGCGCAAACCGGGCAACTTTACAATGAAGCCAACATCTTTGCCTTTGGGAAAGTGTACGCTTTTGGCCCTACTTTCCGCGCCGAAAAAAGTAAAACCCGCCGTCATATGACCGAATTCTGGATGGTAGAACCGGAAACCGCCTATCAAGACCTTGACGGGCTGATGGAAATGGAAGAACAATTCGTCAGCGCCATTGTTCAGCGGGTGCTGCAAAAACACCGGCCAGAACTGGCCGTGTTGGAAAGGGACGTCAGGATGCTAGAAAACGTTACGCCTCCCTTCCCGCGCGTATCATATGATGAAGCCGTGGAAAAACTCACCGAGATTCGTGCCCACACCACCGACCCCGAATTGAAATCGCTACTGGAATTGGAATGGGGCGATGATTTTGGTTCACCGCACGAGACAGAATTGACTAAACTATACAAAAAACCCATTTTTGTATATGGCTTTCCCTCACAGGCCAAAGCATTTTATATGGAACCGTGGCCCGGTCGGCCTGAAGTTTGCAAAAGCGTTGATCTGCTCGCCCCGGAAGGCTATGGTGAAATTACGGGCGGCAGCGAACGCATTTCTGATCCAGACCTGCTCCTAAAACGGATCCATGAGGATGGTTTACCAGAAGATGCCTTTAAATGGTACATTGACTTGCGCAAATACGGCAGCGTGCCCCACAGCGGGTTTGGCCTGGGCGTTGAGCGAACCGTGGCCTGGATCTGCGGTATTCATCACGTTAGAGAAACCAACCCCTTCCCCCGCACATTGGGGCATGTGTATCCATAAGCAGAGATTGGAAAACTGAAATTACACACTCCCCCAGAGAAAGAAGATCAACAATGGCGCTGACAGCATCCTTAAAAACCAAATTCAACGCATGGGTTTCTACCAGGCTCAACCCCACGCTAAAAAAATTCCCCGAGCGACAAGAAACCTTTGTCACCAATTCCAACATTCCAGTTGAGCGGGTAGCGCTCCCCCGCTCTAATGCCGAGGAACACTATCTAAATGAACTTGGCTTCCCCGGCGAATATCCCTTCACGCGGGGCGTGCAGCCCACAATGTATCGGGGCCGGTTTTGGACAATGCGGCAGTACGCCGGCTTCGGCACTGCCGAAGAGACCAATCGCCGCTTTAAATACCTGCTCAAAGCGGGACAAACCGGCTTGAGTGTCGCCTTCGACCTGCCCACCCAGTTGGGTTATGACGCCGATGACCCCCTGGCATCCGGTGAGGTGGGCAAAGTTGGCGTTTCCATCTCCTCCCTTAAGGATATGGAAACGCTATTCAATGGCATCCCGCTGGACAAAGTTTCAACCAGCATGACCATCAATGCGCCGGCCGGAATTTTGCTGGCAATGTACATTGCTGTCGCCAAAAAACAGGGCGTTGCTCCAGCAAAACTACGGGGAACCGTGCAGAACGATATTCTGAAAGAATACATTGCGCGCGGAACATATATCTTCCCCCCGGCCCCCTCAATGCGTTTAATTACCGATATTATTACCTACTGCAAAAACAACATCCCCCACTGGAACACCATCTCAATCAGCGGGTATCACATTAGAGAGGCCGGCAGCACAGCCGTGCAAGAAGTTGCCTTCACCCTGGCAAATGCCGTGGCTTATGTGCAAGCCGCCCTGGACGCCGGATTATCGGTAGATGAATTTGCGCAACAGCTTTCTTTCTTCTTCAACGCGCACAACAATTTCCTGGAAGAAGTCGCCAAATTCAGAGCCGCGCGTCGCTTGTGGGCCAAAATAATGAAAGATCGCTTCGGCGCAAAAGACCCCAAAAGCTGGCGACTTCGTTTCCACACCCAAACGGGCGGCAGCACGCTAACCGTGCAACAGCCCGTAAACAATGTGGTGCGCGTAACACTGCAAGCTTTGGCCTCGGTAATGGGCGGTACACAGAGCCTGCACACCAATTCACTGGACGAAGCGTTGGGGCTACCCACAGAAGAAGCGGCACAAATTGCGCTGCGCACCCAGCAAATTATTGCCTACGAAAGCGGCGTAGCCGACACCATCGACCCTCTGGCCGGCAGCTATTTCATCGAAAACCTCACCGATGAAATAGAAGCACGGGCCGCCGCTTATATTAAAGAAATAGATGAACTGGGCGGCGCACTACACGCAATCGAAACCGGCTACATGCAGAAAGAAATTCAAAATGCCGCCTATCAACACCAGCGAGCGGTAGAGGCCAAACAGCGGGTTGTGGTGGGCGTCAATCGTTTTTTAGTGGAAGAAAAAACAAAGCCGCAAATTATGCGTGTTGATGAGACAATTGAGCAAACTCAGGTGCAACGGCTGGCGCGCCTGAGAACCGACAGAGATGCCGCCGCCGTAGAAGCCGCCCTCAACCGGTTGTCCAACGCAGCGCGCTCATCAGCTGCACCATTAATGCCACACATCCTCGCCGCCGTAGAAGCGTATGCCACCATCGGTGAAATTAACCACACATTACGCAAAATATGGGGGGAATATCACCCCGTTACCTATATTTAGCCTAAAAACCAGGAAATCATAGAGGCCAAAAATGTCACTAAAAATTGACCACATCGCCATTGTCGTGAAAGATATCCATAACGCCCTGAAGGTGTACCGCGATGCGCTGGGCTTGCCGATCGCTCGCGTCGAAACCGTCCCCGCGGAACATGTAAAAGTGGCCTTCTTGCCCCTGGCAAACGGCAGCAACGAGATTGAGCTGATTCAGCCCACTGCTCCCGACACCGGCGTGAGCAAGTTTCTGGCAAATCACGGCGAGGGCATTCACCACATTTGTGTAACGGTAGATAATATTGAACAGGCTATGGCAGACCTGGCTGCCAAAGGCCTGCAAATTATAGAAGACAAGCCTCGTATTGGAAGCCAGGGCCAAAAGTACGTTTTTGTCCACCCCAAAACCACGCACGGCGTACTTATAGAGCTATACGAAAAACCACATTATGAGTGACCCCAATCCGTCAAGTTTTGAAGATAGAAATATTGACCAGCTTGATCTGGCCTATCGGCAGGCGTTGCAGTACGGCCAGGATATGGTTGCGCTCTACAAGCAAGAGCGGCAAAAGCGCGAGGCGCTGGAAATGGCCTACAAAAAACTAGAGGCCGCGTTTGCCAGTATGAGCGATGTGTTTTTGGTTGTGGACAAAACCTTCCACGTGCAAGAAATCAATCGAGCCGGCACAACCTTGTTGAACATTGCCGCCGCCGACGCCCATGGGAAACCACTGTCGGCGCTGTTGATTGGCGATGACACAGACGCATTTTTACAGCAACTGAGCCAATCGTCACAAGCAACCCATGCCGTCCAATTGACATTGAGCGAGCCGCTTCCTCGCACCGTGTCCATCCAGGCGGCCCCCCTGCCCGACGGAGGCTGGGCGCTGGTAATCCACGACATCACCTGGGAAGAACGGGTTAATTCAATGCGCGAGGAATTTCTGCACCTGGCGGCGCATGAATTAAGAACCCCTTTGGCCAGCGTTATTGGATTCACCTCGATGCTGGAACATATTGCCGCTAGTTTAGATGATGAATCGCGCGCCGTATTAAATCACGTTCAGGGTGCATCGGAAAAACTGCGGCACACCATTAACAACCTTATCAACGCCACCATCAGCGATCTAAAAGAAACTGAAGTAGCGGCCATTGATTTGCGCGCCATTGTTGATACGGCGCAATCGCTGCTCTCCACCCTGGCCGCCGAACGCAACGTGGCCGTTACGGTGCATTTGCCAGAAGACAGTATGCTGGTGCTGGGCAACCAAAAACAACTTGTCACCGCAGTGGGACACTTAATTGAAAACGGCCTTCGGCACAACAAACCGGGGGGAACATTAACCATCACCGGCCAAAAAAATGCGGATTCATACACGCTAACGTTTGCCGATACCGGCAAGGGAATCCCTCCCATAGATCTGGCACACATTTTGCAGCCGTTCTACCAGGTTGAACAACACACCACGCGCCGTACAGTAGGCATGGGTCTGGGACTGTCAATTGTTCAACGCATCCTCACCCTGCATCGGGGCCGGCTGGCCGTTGAATCGACCCTGGGAGAGGGAAGCACGTTTACATTAACCTTCCCGCGCTTTACCGCAGACAATGTAAATTTGGCCCGCCAAGAATGGCTAAAAATGCAACATCAACTGAGTTTGCAGCAAGAAAAACAAAAAAACACCCAACAACAAACTCAGACAACCATTATTAATAAATTAAAACAACAACTGGAAATTACCCAATCTCAAAATTTAGCCTATGCCAGAGATCTGGCCAAACTGTACCAGCAGCAAAAAACAGAACCCCCCCCGGCAAGACCCAAATCAGCGCCAGATATCCATACCGACCGGTTGATTCTGATGGGGCAGATGGCTGCCAGTGTGGCGCACGATCTCAGCAATCTCATCTCCCCCATTCTAGGCTACTCACAAATAATATTGCGCCGCCGCGACACAATAGACCCCACAATGGTCAACATTATTGAACGCATTTTGAGCATCTCCCGGCGCGCCAACGTGTTGCTCCGGCAAATGGTAACGCTTTCCAGAACCAACGCCGACAAATTTGAGGTATTCGACCTTAACCAGCTTGTTGAAGAGATGCTTCACATTTTAGAAATAAAAATAAAACATGCTAATATAGATGTAACAAAGTCTTATTCACAAGCGCAAGCTTTAATCTATGGAAGTTCTATTCAGATTTCGCAAGTTATCCTGAACATCATCATCAACGCCATCGACGCAATGCCCGCCGGCGGCGTGCTAACCATAAAAACTTCCCTGACCGAAGATACCGCTCCTGATTTCGTATCGCTGCAAATATCAGATACAGGACAGGGCATTGCACCAGAAAACCTGGAGCATATTTTTGAGGCCTTTTTTACGACAAAACAAGATAAATCAGGGACCGGATTAGGTTTATCGGTAACCAAACAAATTATAAACAACCACCATGGACGCATTTCCGTGGACAGCGTTTTGGGCAAAGGAACAACCTTTTCCATTTTTTTGCCCGTAATCTCAGAGGATGTAAACGAAACTAATGTCTCAGAACCTTAATTCAGCGGCTGGTTTTGCTCCCCGCAATGCAACCCAGTGGCCCATATTAAACAATGCATCCATTGCCCTGAGCAAGGCTAAAACTGCAAGCGACATTCTGCGCATTATTACCCAAAGCCTAAACAGACTGGGCTTTGACGTTTTGACCGGGCGAATTGATTCCACGCAAACAACGCTCACCATTCAACACGTATCGCTGCGCTCTACGTCGCGTCCCGCGTTCGGTCATATATCTTTATCAACTGTCGCTGCCCTGAACAATCGCGTCGTTCCGCTGCAAGATTTATCCTTCTACGAAGCCGTGTTTGGACGCGGAGAAGCAATCCTCTTGCCTCTTGCCAGAAAAGATGTGCTGCAACTTGTTTCCCCTGTCGCTGGCCAGGACAAAGATCTTGCAGATCAAAAAAACGTGGCCCCATGTACCTGTATTATTGCCCCCTTAAAAGCCAAAGGCACGGTGACACATTTGCTTGTTGCCACATCAACAAACATCCACCCAGACGATATGCCGGTTATCAACGCATTTGCCACGTTTGGTTCGGCAATTATGGAGAACCTGGTTCTGGTTCAGCAAGCAAAAGAGCAGCAAAGAATTGCCGAAACCCTGCAAAATGTCAGCAAAATTGTCAGCAGCAGCCTGGACCTGGATATTGTCTTGAACCTCATTCTAGAACAACTGTCGCAAGTGGTACAGTACGACAGCGCTTCTATATTGCTAGAAAGAAACAACACCCTAAAACTAGAGGCGGGGAGTGGTTTCACCAAAAAAGAGGCCGTGCTGAATGTTGTGGTTCCGGTAGAAACCAACACCCTCTACCAGGAGATGAAGCGGTATCACAAACCGATTGTCATTAATGATGTGCGCAAAGATCCCCGTTACGCTTTTTGGGCCGGGACCAGTCCCATTCGCTCATGGATTGGCACGCCCCTCATTTGGCAAGACAAAACCATCGGACAAATTTCCATCGACAGTTTTGCTGTAAACGCCTTCTCAGAAAAAGAGGGCCAACTGGCTTTTACCTTTGCCCAGCACGTCTCCACCGCCATCAATAATGCACGCTTGTTTCGGCAAACCACCAAAACCGCCGACGAACTGAGAGCTTTATTAAACAGTGCCAGAGATGTAGCCTCTACACTGGATACGCAAAAAGTAATCAACGCTATGGCTACGCGGGTGAAAGACCTTATGCAAGCCCGGTTAACCGCGGTGCATCTAATTACACGAGACAAACAAACATTAGACACCATTGTTTGCCTGGACGACACCGACAATCCTCAATGTTCTAACGAGGCAAAAGCCGTAGCCACTCAGGCGATCGCCGCGAAACAAGGCATTATTCGCAACCCGCAATACCAAAACAATGTGCCACCACCCACCGCCCCTCCCCTACCGGGCGCGTTCATGTCTGTTCCCTTTGTAATAAAGGATAAAGTAATCGGCGCAATTACCATGTGCCGGGGAGGAGACTCCGCCTTCAAATCGGCCGATTTAGATTTGCTCACGCGATTTGCTCTGCAAACCGGCATCGCCATTGAAAATAGCCGCCTTTACCAACAAGTAGAACGCCGCCTGAAGTGCGAAGCGTTGCTCAATCGCCTGGCACGTCGATTAAGCAGCAAACTCAGCCTCGATGCCCTGGCCACAGATATTATGCAAACAGCCAGCGCCATCGCCGAAGCTGATGCGGCCACGCTGACCCTGGTTAATCCGGCTAACGGAGAATCATTCTTACAGTACTGGCATAATTTCCCCACCGATGACCTTCCACCAGTGCTAAAAACAACGCCCGGCATTGTGTACAAAGTTCTAGAAGAGCAAAAGGTATTGGTTACCGACAATCTGGCCGTTGAAAATTACAATACGCCTCCCTGGTTGCCCATTGGCGTTACCGGCGCTATTGCGGTCCCCATTACCAGCGGGAACGAACCGTTGGGCGTGCTCGGCCTTTTTTCTTTCAATCTCCCCATCGAACATTCCATTGAAGTTTTGAATACAATCGAAGCCATTGGCCGGCAAACCGGTGTCGCGGTAGAAAACGCCTTGCTGTTCCAACAAGTTAACGACTATGCCCGCAACCTGGCCGCGCAGGTGGAAGCGCGCACCGCCGAAATCCGCTCACAAAAAGAACAAACAGATGCCATCCTCGCCAGCGCCGCCGACGCCATTATCATCACAAATGCCGACGGCACAATAGAATACGTAAACCCCGCGTTCACCACGCTAACCGGCTACTACCCAGAAGAAGTTATTGGCAAAAACCCCCGCATCCTAAACACGAAACAGACACCGCCACACGTATATGCCCATATGTGGAAAACGCTTCTTGAAGGTAAAATTTGGCGCGGCGAATTAAAAGATAAACGCAAAGATGATACCCAGTACGATGCTGACCTGACCATTGCCCCCATCTTTAACCATCACGGCCAGATTGATAAATTTGTGGGCATTCAACGTGATATTTCAAAATTAAGAGAACTTGACCGTCTGAAAACTGAATTCTTGGGAACGGCGGCGCACGAACTCAGAAGCCCACTCACAACCATCAGAGGCTATGCAGAATTATTGATGGCTCGCACCGATTTTAGTCGAGAGGAAATCAAGAAGTTTGTGGGGTACATCCACGAGCAATCCGTTCATCTCTCTAATTTGGTTTCTGATTTACTGGATGTGTCAAAAATTGAATCAGGTGCGGCGTTTTCCATCTCGCCCAGGCTAATGAATCCCCGCCAGCTTTTTGAAAAACAGATTGCGCTCTGGCAATCTCGCACCACCAACCACAACATTCAACTTATTGAACCCGATTACTGGCCAGAACTAAAAATCGACGAAAGCCGGCTGGAACAAGCGCTTAATAATTTGCTTTCCAACGCCATAAAATACTCGCCCGATGGTGGCTCCATCACTGTTACTGTTACGCGAAGCACGGCAAATTTGCGTGTTAGCGTGCAAGATAACGGCATCGGCATGTCTTTGGTGGAACAAGCGCATGTGTTTGAAAAATTCTGGCGCGCCGACGCCAGTTCCACCGCCATAGAAGGCACCGGCCTGGGCATGGTCATTGTCAAACACATCATCGAGTCTCACGGCGGCAAAATTTGGGTCTCCAGCCAAAAATCACAAGGAACAACCATCAGCTTCACGTTGCCTTTGGTCATCGGTGTGGCCAATATTTTGATTATTGAAGACGAACCGAGTATATTAGAAGTGGAAGAACGGATACTGCGCACAGACGGGTACGAAGTAATAACCGCCCAAGATGGCGCCAGCGGCCTGGAACGGGCGCGCAATGAACATCCAGATTTGATTGTTTTAGATCTAATGCTCCCCAAAATGAACGGAGAAGCGGTTTTACAACATCTAAAATCCACGCCGGCAACACAACACATTCCGGTAGTGGTGGTTTCCGCTAAATCAGATCTGGCACACATTGAGCGGACATTTTCTCTGGGTGCTGTAGATTTCTTAACCAAACCTTTTGATATTGATGAATACCTGGGAAGAATAAAATTAGCCCTCAATAAATAATAGATGGAGACCTTTCATGAAAAAAATATTGATTGTTGACGACCAGGCAAAAATCAGAGAATTGGTCCACGTTACTATTCGCATTGGCGATTACCAGATTCTTGAGGCAGCCTCTGGTGATGAGGCACTTGAAGTTGCCAGAGAACACCAACCAGACCTTATTTTTCTAGATGTTATGATGCCCAACAGTTCCATCGATGGTTTTGAAACCTGCCGCATCCTCAAAAGCGATGAACGGACAAAATACGCCCATATTTTAATGCTCACTGCATTGGACAAAGAAGAAGACCTTCGGCGCGGCAATGAGGCGGGCGCAGATGGGTACTTTACCAAACCCTTTAGCCCGCTAGAACTGATGAACAAAGTTGAGGAAATTTTAGGTTAAACGCGGTCGCCGGCGACCCTTTTCCAACCCTCTGCCCCGCATTTTGGGCAAGGGGGGAGAAAAGCAGGGTAGAATAGGGACCACCTTTTTTCAAAACTGAGCTCAACGGCTGCGCCCAGGAGATGTACTATGTCTAACAGCAATAATTCCAGACTCTATCAAGAGAGCAAGCAACAGTGGGAAGAGACAACGCTCAAACAAACGCTGCAAAAACGCCCAGAGCGACAGACTCAATTTATCACCACTTCTTCTACCCCCATTGAACGGCTTTACACCCCCAGCGAGACGACTCCCGTCGAATACCTCAACAAGCTCAACTACCCCGGCCAATACCCATACACGCGCGGCATTCACGCCACCGGCTATCGCGGCAAACTCTGGACGATGCGAATGTTCGCCGGGTTTGGCACGGCGGAAGAAACCAATGCCCGCTTTAAATATTTGCTACAACAGGGACAAACTGGCTTGTCTGTTGCCTTTGATATGCCCACCCTGTATGGGTACGACTCCGACGCCCCGCAAGCATTGGGTGAGTTTGGCAAATGTGGCGTGGCCATCTCCTCACTGCGGGATATGGAAGTACTGCTAGACGGCCTCCCGCTGGACAAAGTTTCCACCAGTATGACCATTAACAGCCCGGCTGCCGTTATCTGGGCAATGTTCATCGCCGTGGCCGACAAGCGCGGCGTCCCCAGAAACAAACTGGCCGGAACCATCCAAAACGATATTCTCAAAGAGTATATTGCGCAAAAAGAATACATCTTCCCCCCCCAGCCGAGCATGCGACTGGTTGTAGACACCATTGAATTTGGCACAGCGCAGCTCCCGCAGTGGAACACCATCAGCATTAGTGGCTACCACATCAGAGAGGCCGGCAGCACAGCAGTGCAAGAGATGGCCTTTACCCTGGCCGACGGCATGGAATACGTAAAATGGGCCATCGAACGGGGACTGGACGTAGATGCTTTTGCCCCGCGACTGAGCTTTTTCTTCAATGCCCACAACGATTTTTTTGAAGAAATCGCCAAATATCGCGCCGCACGTCGCATTTGGGCAACGGTGATGAAAGAAAAATTTAAGGCTAAAAATCCGCGCTCGTGGTTATTGCGGTTCCACACGCAAACGGCGGGGGCCAGTTTAACCGCCCAACAACCAGAAAACAACATCGCGCGGGTGGCAATTCAGGCGCTGGCGGCAGTTTTGGGCGGAACACAAAGTTTGCACACCAATTCTATGGACGAGGCGCTGGCTCTGCCCAGCGAAACGGCGGCCCGCGTGGCCCTGCGCACCCAGCAAATCATTGCCCACGAAAGCGGCGTTGCCAACACCATCGACCCGCTGGGAGGCAGCTACTTTGTGGAGCAATTCACCGACCAGATGGAAGCAGCCGCCTGGGAGTACTTTGACAAAATAGAGGCCCTGGGGGGCGTGTTGCCCGCTATTGAAGCCGGTTTTTTCCAACAGGAAATTGCCGATGCAGCCTACCGCTATCAGCACGAAATTGACACGCACCAGCGCACCGTTGTGGGTGTTAACAACTACGTCAGCGAAGACCCGCTGGAGATCCCCCTTTTGGCAATGGACCCGCAGGGATTCGAGCGGCAATGCGCGCGCATAGAAGAAGTGAAAGCCACCAGAGACAACCGCGCCGTCGCACGTCGGCTGGCGGAGCTAAAAACCGTTGCCCAGAGCAACAAAAACACAATGCCCGCCATTTTAAACGCCGTAAAAGAATACGCAACGCTGCAAGAAATCATGGATGTCTTCCGTGAGGTGTTTGGAGAATATCATGAGCAGGCCGTCATCTAACCGCTCCCAATGGGAACGGGGGAAAGAGCGCACGAAGGGCAAAACCTCAATTCTAGAACATCCAATCTTGTCAAATTTTAAACTGCGTAAGGTGAGTTACCATTTTTGAAAACTCAAGAAGGAAGAGGAAACTTATGCCACGCCGAAAAATCAGAGTACTGGTTGCCAAACCTGGGCTAGATGGTCATGACCGGGGCGCAAAAGTTGTGGCTCGCGCCCTGCGTGACGCCGGGATGGAAGTAATTTATACCGGCCTGCGCCAAACCCCAGACATGATTGTAGAAAGCGCCTTGCAAGAAGATGTGGACGTTGTGGGGCTATCTGTTTTAAGCGGGGCGCATATGGCCCTGTTGCCGGTGATTGCCCAAAAGCTCAAAGAGGCTGATATGAGCCACGTTCTAGTCATCGCCGGGGGTATTATCCCCGATGAAGACATTCCGCAATTGCAACAGGCTGGCGTGAATGCTATCTTTACGCCCGGCACGTCAACGCAAGATATTGTCACATACATTACAGAACACGTTTCACTGGATTAGCCATATGCCGACGTCCCTGGTTGACCCCCTCCTCAACGGAAAACGGCGGGCAATTGCCCGCCTGATTAGCCACATTGAAAACGAAGCGCCGCCGGCGCAACAAGTATTAACAGAATTATACCCGCACACTGGCCAGGCGCATCTAATCGGCATTACCGGCGCACCCGGCACCGGAAAATCCAGCCTGGTGAATGAACTGGCGAAAATCTATCGGGGAAAAGGGAAAACGGTGGCCATTATTGCCGTTGACCCCACCAGCCCCTTCTCTGGGGGCGCCATTTTGGGCGACCGGATTCGGATGCGTGAACTGTCCGGCGACCCCGGCATATTCATCCGCAGTATGGCCAGTCGAGGCAGTCTGGGCGGATTGGCTCGCGGGGTGCATGACGCCATCAAAGTATTTGACGCCGCCGGATTCGACATCATCCTGATTGAAACGGTGGGCGTTGGGCAAGGCGAAGTGGATATTGCCCGTACGGCTCATACCGTGCTGGTGGTAGAAGCGCCGGGGCTGGGCGATGATATTCAGGCCATAAAAGCAGGTATTTTAGAAATTGCCGACATCTTTGTGGTAAACAAAGCCGACAAACCAGGCGCCAATAAAACCGTTTCGGCCCTAAAAACAATGCTAGAACTAGGACACACCACGCCCCGGCAGGTAGCGCACCACGGCACACTCATCTCCATCCCTATGCCTGCGCCGGTACCCGACCCCACCCCAGAGAACACGTGGGAACACCCTATTGTAAAAACAGTTGCTCTCACCGGAGAAGGCGTCGCCAGCCTTGTAGACACCATCACCCAACACCGCCAGCACCTGGCCCAAACAGGGCTGCTCACCGGGCGAAACCGCGCTCGCCTCACAGCCGAGCTGGAAGACCGGTTGCAGCACGAGATGCTGCGCCGACTCCTGGCCCGAACTCCAGCCAGCACCCTCACAGAAATCATCACCAAACTTGTTAATAGAACATTATCCCCCTATAATGCAGTCCAAATTTTGCTGGAGGAATAAGCCTCTTGAAAAAACGACTGTTGCTTATCAGACACGCCCAATCTCAGGCCAATAGAGAAGGGCGTGTTCAAGGCTGGCTCGATTCTCCACTCAGCGAGTTGGGGCATCGGCATGCCCAAATGCTCAGCGCACGCATCGCCGTAGAATTCAACGTGTCTCAAGTTTTTAGCAGCCCCCTCACTCGTGCCCGACAAACGGCCGCCTACCTTGGCCAATTGCTGGCGTTGCCCCTGCAATTTGAGCATAACCTGAAAGAACAAAACCTCGGCCCCCTCTCTGGATTAACAAAACAAGAAGTAAGAAACCTGTTTCCAGATCTTGAACACGCCTGGACCAACAACCTCCCTCGTCCACCCATAACCGGCCTGGAAAGCGACCAAACCTTTGCCCAGCGCGTGCAGAGCGCCGTGGATTCTATTTTGGCCCATACCTCTGTTGGTGAAACTATCGCCGTTTTTTCGCACGGCGGCACATTAAAACAGATGCTAAAAAATTGGCTCAATATTAACCACGGCGGACACTTAACCTTTACCTTCAGCAACTGCTCGCTGACCATAGTAGACGTGTACCCTTCGTATGTGCGGTTAGTTCTATTGAACGATACAAACCATTTAGGAGAACACCATGTTCACAGGGACAAACCTTACACTCAGAGCTATAACCCGCGCTGATTTACCTCGCTACGTGGCCTGGCTCAACGATCCAGAGGTAATTGAACATTTGTCGTTGTTCTTGCCCATGAATATTGATGACGAAACCGAGTGGTACGAAGCGCAGCGCAAAAATGCCAGCGTCCAGAATTTCGCCATTGAGACAAAAGCAGGCAAGCATATTGGGTCGGTGGGGTTGATGAACATTAACCAGCGCGTTCAATCCGCCGAACTTGGAATTGTCATTGGCGAAAAAAGCGAATGGGGCAAAGGGTACGGGCAAGAAGCCATCCTGTTGCTGCTGGAATATGCCTTTAACACGCTGAACCTGAACCGGGTTTATTTGCGCGTTGATACCAACCATCCGGGCGCGATAAAATGTTACCAGCGCTGCGGCTTTGTAACTGAGGGAGAAATGCGCCAGGTTGAGTTTAGAGCAGGTCAGTTTATCAACCAATATTTGATGAGTGTTTTGCGGCGCGAACATACCGCGGCAAAACAAACAACCCCTAATACCAACAGGTAGAGGACGGTGCTATGTACGGAGAAATAGCATTATACAGCGGGAATGCCAATCGTCCATTGGCAGAAGAAATTAGTGAAGAGCTTTCCGTCCCGCTGGGGAAAGCCGACGTATTCAAATTTCCCAATCAGAATACCTTTTGTCGGTTACATTCCAGCGTGCGGGGCAAAGATGTGTTTGTGGTGCAACCCATCTCCGCCTCCTTCGATAAAGACGGCAACATTGTGTCCACCAATGATAATTTGATGGAACTGTTAATTATGATAGACACGTTGCGCCGAGATTCGGCGGGGCGCATTACGGCGGTCATTCCCTACTACGGCTATGGACGTACCGACAAAAAAGACCAACCCCGCGTGCCGATTACAGCTCGCCTGGTTGCCGATTTGCTGACCGTCGCCGGCGCCAATCGCTTTTTAACGGTCGATCTCCACGCCGGACAGATACAAGGTTTTTTCAGCATCCCCGGCGATGAACTGACCGCCTTCCATCTGCTCAGCGACTATATGCGAGAAAAAAAGCTCCCCGATACCGTAGTAGTGGCCGGGGACATTGGCGCCACCAAACGCTCGCGCAATTTTGCCCAGGCGCTGAATATGCCGCTGGCCATTATTGAGAAACGGCGGATACAGCTCAGTGATGGCAGTCGCGCCAAATCGCTAAACGTTATCGGTGAAGTGGAAGGAAAGAATTGCATTATCTTTGACGATGAAATTGATACCGCCGGAACAATTCTGGAAGCCGTCAACTTCATCAAAAGCAATGGCGCCGCCGATATTTACGCATGTGTGACTCACGGGGTCCTTTCTGACCCCGCCACAGAACGCCTGAGCGAAGCGCCAATAAAAGAAGTCATTATCACTAATACCGTGCCGGTTGCCCCTTACAAACATTTGGAAAAACTAACCATCTTGTCCATCGCTCCCCTGCTATCCGAGGTCATTCGCCGCATTCATCTGGGTGTGAGCGTGGGCGAACTTTTTAATGAATAATCTAAGGCACTCGTTTTATGACAGAACTACCCCCTATTGCAAATGTTCCCATCCCTGATAGTATTGCTGAGGACCACCATTGGTGGTTCGCCAGCCGAACATTGGTTATCAACACCCTGATGCATCAGGTGATGCCACAAGTTACCGGTCTGAAACTACTAGACGTGGGCTGTGGTGCAGGAAATATGATTCACCATTTAAGCAAATACGGGAAAGTAAAAGGGCTGGAAGTTGACGCTCGCCCGGTACGTCAGGCTCGTCTACGCGGATATGATGTTGACCAGTACGACGCGCAGGACCCCTTTCCGTTTGAAGATGCTACATATGATGTGGTCACGGCGCTGGATGTGATTGAACACATTGATGATGATATGCCGGTGCTAAAAGAATCATTTCGCGTTCTAAAACCCGGCGGGCATATAATTGTTACCGTCCCCGCGTTTATGTTCCTCTGGTCGCACAACGATGTCATCAATGCCCACAAACGCCGCTACACCGCAGCAGAACTAGAACTTCGTTTAAAACAAGCGGGGTTTAAACTGAAGCGGTTAAGCTACAACAACTTCTTCGTGTTCCCCTTGGCAGCACCGCTCATCATCCTGCGCCGGGGTAACGAACCGGAACTCGCTTCACATCACCTGCAAGAAGACGAATATCAGGTGGAAATGGAACCGGCTTCGCCGCTGGCCAACAGCGTGCTGACTATTGTGGGCAAAATAGAAGCCCGGCTGATCAAAATGCTCAACCTGCCCTTTGGCACATCACTCATAGCCGTAGCACAAAAACAATGAGCAATTAGACACGAACAACCCTTGTTCATTGAACCACTACACGGGATCCGTTTCTGGCAACGGACCCCCGTTTTGTTTTGCCCAGACCAGGCGTGCTTCTGCCGCACAAAACAGCGAGCCGGCAACGCAGATCAGGTCACGCTCCCCAGCTTGCGCCAGCGCTTCGTTCAGCGCCTGTTCCACTGTGGGCGCCGTAGCAATTTCCACGCCCAACGAGCGGGCGGCGGCGGCCAACACAGCAGGCCGTGTGGCCCGGGGATGGTTCGCTTGAGTAGCAATAACCTGCCGGCTGATGGGTAAAAGCTCCTTGAGCATCGCTGCGTAATCGTGGTCTCTGGAGGCTCCAAAAACCAGGATCACCGTTCGACCGGGGAAATATTCAGTCAACGTTTGGCGCAACTTACGCGCCGAATCACCGTTCATAGCGCTGTCCACCAACAAAAACGGAGACCGGGACAAAATTTCCAATCGCCCAGGCCAATCAACTGTAGCCAACCCTTGCTGACGCGCCGGTACCGGCACGCGAAGGCCCAGGTCTCTACTTTCCAACGCTTCAATGGCCGTTAGCGCGGTCGCTGCATTGGCGGCTTGGTGTTTTCCCAATAATGGAATGCTGTACCGTTGCCCATCCCGGTAAACCACTTGCCCACCCAGTGATTCCCGACCCACTCGCCACGGTATTTCATCCCCCACCACCGTGAGTGAAGCCTCACGCTCGCGGCACACCTCTTCAATCACCGTCATCACTTCGGGAAATTGCGGTGCGCTCACCACAACACCTCCCTGCCGGATGATTCCCGCCTTTTCAAAGGCAATCGAAGAGAGTGTGTTTCCCAACAACTGCGTGTGGTCGTAGCTAATAGCGGTAATGACCGACACCGCCGGCGTTGTAATGTTCGTGGCATCCAATCGCCCGCCAAGCCCCACTTCCAGCACCGCCAGATCCACGGCTGCTTCAGCAAAGGTCACAAACGCCAAAGCGGTCATCACCTCCCAGGCGGTCAGGCCCACAACGGTGTCGGCGTGTGGACGGAGCACATTCACCCGCGCCACAACCGCTTCCGGCGAAATTAGTTGCCCGTTCACCCGGATGCGCTCCCGGAATGAGTGCAAATGGGGCGAACTATACAGTCCGGTTTTGTAGCCTGCCGCGCGCAACATACTCTCACACATCGCTGCGGTAGACCCCTTCCCTTTTGTGCCGGCAATCAGCAATACCTTAAATTCTTGCTGTGGCCAGTGCAGTTTATCCAGCAGCGTTTCTATCCGTGAAAGGTCAAGCGTGGTCATATTGTATTTGGCCATTTGCTTGCGTTCAAAGTTGGTGCGACTGTAAATATAGTTCAGTGCTTCTTTATATGATGAAACCGGTTGCATGTTTTTCCCTCAATTGGTATCTTTACTCAGGATATTTCAAAAAAACAAGCTAAACGTCCGCTAAACCGATAAAATTATCTGGGCAAATTGGTTCAGGCCGTTGGCGTAGGATTCCAGAGTATCTTGCGCCACCAGCGCCGCTTCATTTGCAAAATCGGCGGACAACAATTGCAGCACGGGTGGGCGAAAATCGCGCAGGGTGAGCGTCAGTGTTTGCGGCTCAGCTATTAGAGCACTCCAAATTAAATTACGGGTAAACCCATCCTCTTTGGCATACACAAAATGCGTCAGCGATGTGGTGGGCGAGGCTTCATTGATAATTGCAAATACCTCATTTCCATTTGACAAGGTGTTCAGCCCACCAACGCAGTGTTGAAACCGCCTGGCTGCATCAGACAGCGACGGCTGCAGGACTAAAAGTGGCATTGCCGCCGTGCTGAACGTCTCCCCGCGTTGAGCAATGTTCCTGAGCAGTGCCAGATATGCGGCTTCTACCCGCAAGCGGTCAATAAATGCGGCTCGTTTTTGCAAATACGGTTCATCCGTTGCGACTGCCTTCAACACCGGTTTACCATTTAACTGCGCAAGCAACGCTCTGTATAACAGCGCAAAGTCAGCAGTCACCGGCTCATACGCAACGGGGACGACACGCAATTCAGGAGCCATATGGGAGGCGTCCAGTGGAATAATAAGGCGCACCGGCTTGCGTTTCCGCTCAGGCCACAGTGCTTCGAGTTTTTTGGCAACTGTTTCTCTGTTTTGCGCGCGGAGAGACATCACCGCCTGCTGTGCCAGCGGGCCAGGTTTGTAAAGTTGATTGTGCAAATTGCGATAAAGAATCAACAAGTCGTCAACCGAAATCAGAATTTGGTATTGCGTCAATTTCTCTGTGGCCCGGTGAAGCAACGGCAAGTCAGGCTTATGAGTGGTGACGATAAGCTCGCCTGGAGCAGGGGAACTTCCTTCCACGGCCGAAGTGGCGGGCGCCATCTGCATTCTGAAGGCGTGTGGCAAATTGCTCAGCGTCCCGGTTCCCGAAATCTGGTGGATCAACCGATAGGCATTCGTCGCCCCTGCCGCCATCATTTGGCAAAATGCGGCTCCCCAGGTTGGATCAAAAAACACAGGAGAAAGATTGAATTCAACTGTTTTTTGTTTCCGCCAAAGATACACTGGAAAGTTGCCAATTCCCAAAGTTCCGTTTCTTTTTTGGGGGGCAGCGGTGTGTTTTTTTTGGTTCCAATTGATGACAAGGGGAACGTTATTTAATACCCTTATGGCCGCCGGGGTAACGCTCGAACGTTGTTGAGGCCAGCGGTTGCCCCGCACCTGCCTTTCGGATGCCACGGTTGCCTTTGGGAGAGCGGAAGCCGTGAAGGATAACATTGCTTCATTGTGCAATATTGCAGCCGCAAATGCTTTAATTTCACGCGCCGGGGTAGGTCGCAACACCTTTGTTTGTACCTGCCCGACGGTGTTTGTAATTGTTACCCCTCCCTGGCGGTCTATCGAAACGCGACGGCCCTTTTGGTCCACCAATGTCCCAGCGGCGGTTTCAATCAAAGTAAGTGGTTCACCGGGATCATCCGGTTTGCCGGGGATAAAGGCCAGCAACCGCCCGCGCCGATCGCGGTGTGCAACATCGACCAGGTAATATCGCTCTCCCACCAAAAAAGCAACTTTTGCTTTCCAGATGGGAATTCTCTGTTTTTGCGCATCGTTTCTACATTCTTTTGCTGAAAGGATGCTCATTTGCGCCTTAAACGCAGGCATTTTTTCTGCTACCCGTTTGTAGTAGTGTTCCCCCACAAAAGCACCCACTTGGCGGGGCAACTGTTTAGCTGCTTCTGTTAAAAACTCCAGAAATTTTTTGTGCCGATACTCAGGAAACGTTTCGTGGAGGTGGCTGGGTGGTTTTAAGAATGGGGCCTGCGTTGCCCACATTTGTTCCAAATCATCCATGCCCAAAGCACCCTTCATTTGTTCGGCTTCCAATTCTATCGCTTCCCGCGCTTCTTCCCATACACGGTGTTGTTCGGCCTTAAACTCGGGAGACGAGGCACTTACATCCAACCCCAGGCGATCAACCACCCAACGGCAAATTACCGAATCCGCAATTGCTTCATCTACCAAACGCAAAAGGGTGTGCTCTATCCATTTATTCTCCAATAAGGCATCATATTCAAACAACGTGGTTAAGGCCTGGAATATCCAGGCTGCTGCTTGTTCCACTTCGGTGGCATCAGGGGGGATGTGTTGTTGAAACCCTGTTGTTTCAAATATGTGGCGCGCCGAATCTGTTTTAAACGCCAGTTCGCTGTAATACTGCCAAAACCCATGGGGAAAGGCTTTTTTCGGCTTACGGCGCAGCAATTTGTCGCGCGCTGCGTGCGCCAACGCCCCAACAAAAGCAGGCATCGACAGGATGGCGCTGAATAATCCTGTTCCGCGTTGCAAATAATTGGCAGCGACGGCGCGTTGCCAGTGCGCGCGCCAGCCCACAGGCGTTAAACCGCCCCGCTGACGAAGCTTTTTTACAAGCGCTGGATCGAGGTTGGCCAACATATCTTGCCGGGAACGCGTCTGGGGTGGCGGTACAGCCTCGTCACCAGAAGCTGGCGTTGCAGGAGAAGGGGTTTCGGGTTGAGGCGCGCTTTCTGCTGCGGTGACATTGTCACCAACAAACAATAAACGCGCGTTTCCCAACGTAATTTCATCTCCAGGCCATAGTGGTTGTCCAAAGATTGCCGCTTTGCCGTTTACCAGCACGGGTCCCTGGGTATTTGCGGCACTAATCGCAAACATCCCTCGATTTTGCCAGATGATTGCATGTTGTGGTTTTACAGTGGTATCTTCTAAACAAATATCTGCCACCGCATCACTGCCCACGATGATGCTGTTTTTTAGCAATGGATATTCAACTGGAGAAACGGTTGAGACCAAAATTAATTTCATCTACCTTAAGCACTGCCAACAGCCGCTATTGCCTGTCTGCGATAATCAGTGCCGCACCTTTGTAATCGTGGTCTATCTGCACCGACAGTCCCACGGCGGAGAGCATAGTGGCGATTTCGGCGGGGGCGTGAAAATGGCTGCCCATCAGCGCCAGTTTTTCTCCCCAGGCAATCAACTTCACCGCAAATTTTTTGATATCCGGTTCCTCTATCACCAATCTGCCGCCAGGTTTGAGTACTCGTGCAAATTCTTTAATCGCCCCGTGCTGGTTGGGGAAATGATGCAAAGCATCTACCACCAGCAGGCGCTCGAAACTTGCATCGGGGTAGGGGAGCGTTTCCACCCGCCCGTTCACCAGCATCAACCCACCTTTTTCCCGCGCTTGCAGCAGCATTGGTTTTGACCAATCGTTGATGATCACGCCCCCCGTCAGTGGGCGCAACAGCGATGAAACGCGTCCAGTGCCGCCCCCAGCATCGAGCAGCACCCCTTCAGTGGGGAGATTCAGCGCATTTTGCAGTTGCGTTGGGTCTGGCAGTCCAATGGCCCGGTCATAAATGGGCGCCAGCCAATCAAAATGGATGTTCATTCTTTTGCCTCCACTTTCGCCTTAAATTCTTCCACTGTGTCACTCCCACGAATGCGAATGCGCGGCAGTTCAAAGCGGGTGGCGTACTGTTCTTCTGCACCATAATGGGTGGTCAGTGCCACCCAATAGCCTGCCGAATCCACCACTTTTTCGGTGAGCGGGGTGTATTTCCCCGAGGGATAGACAAACACGCGCACCGGTTCGTTGATGCGCGCCTCAATTGCCTCTTTCGACCCCAGAATTTCGTACACCAAAAAATCTGTATCGTTGCTGCGTAAATCGTAGTGTCGCTTGCTGTGCGCGCCGATTTCCATTCCGGCGGCGTGCATTTCGATGATATTATCCCACGACATATAACGCGGATCACCAAAATCAAACGGATCCGTCACAATGGAAAAGGTGGCGGTGAAGCCATACTTTTTCAGCAAAGGAAAAGCGTTGGTGTAATTGTCCACGTAGCCATCATCAAACGTAATGATGATGGGCTTGGGCGGCAAGTCGCGCCTTCCAGCCAGATAGTACGCCAAATCTGCCAGCGAGATGCTCGTGTAGCCTGCTTTTTTCAGATATGCCAACTGCGCTGCGAAATTTTCCGGCGTAACTGACAAATCTTTGCGGTAAATATCGGCAGTGGGGGGGGGGAGCGAAAGGTAATGGTACATCAAAATGGGCACATGTGCCAC